>NZ_JCACIN010000090.1:0-22767 GCF_059504425.1 Drouetiella sp. | reverse complement strand
ACGGCTTCAAGCACCTTAAAGCAGAAGCCGGAAGATGTCAAATGGGTTCTATAAAAACACCGCCAAGAACGGCACCGCCAACTACGGCATTCAGCAGCACACGAACCGCGAACTCACCGATAACGGCGGCAATATCCAGTTTCCGCCCAAGAAAACCAACAACTTCAACGACTACAACGCCACCGCCAAAATCAAATTAGTCGATCCTAAACTCGGCGACCTGCAAGACAACGGCGGCGGCATTCCCACCCATGCTTTGCTAAGCGGTAGCCCTGCCATCAACGCTGGGGTAAGCAACAGCGCAGCGACCGACGGGCGAGGCTTTCGGCGGACAGACGGCAAGATCGACAGTGGCGCATTTGAGTTTGGCGCAGTTGGCAGCCCGTCAGGAGGATCTCCAGCTGGATCTCCAGTTAACGATACGCTCACGGGCACATCGAGCAGAGACATTCTCGTGGCGGGTGCAGGGAACGACACACTGACGGGTGGTTTAGCTGCTGATGTGCTGACGGGCAAGGCGGGGGGCGATCGCTTCCTCTACAGCGGCACCACTCAGCTAGAAGCTTTCTCTCAGTCGTTGATCAAAGCCCCCGATCGCCTCACCGACTTCAACGCGGCTCAAAAAGATCGGATTCAGCTCGATTATGATGGCAATTTAGCGATCGCCCAGCGTCCCAAGGCGCTCTTTAATGCCGGGAAAGTAGGGGGGAAAAGCCTCACCAACTCGGCAAAATTGGCTTTTGCCGACAAGAACCAGACCCAAGGCGGCAAGCAAAGTCTACGAGCTAACGAGGCTGTGTTTTTCCGACGGGGCAGCCGTACCTATTTGGCAGTTAACGATAATCTGAAGGGGTTTGGGGGCGATCGCGATCTAGTCCTGGATGTGACGGGTATCCAAATGGCAGGAGGAGACGCAGCCGCGGGAGCGCTAAAAGTGAGAAACTACTTCGCCTAATAGAGCTGCCGCTTTGCCTAATAGAGCTGCCGCCAGTAATTCTTGGGGTAGGGGCTTAGCAATGCTAAGCCCCCACCAAACTAGGCAAATCTCACGGCTCTCACCCTCTCATTAAAGGTAGCTACTCGCCTGTCGGGTAAACATTGTGCAATATTGCCCTCCTGCCTCCATGAGCTGATTATGATTGCCTGATTCGATGATCTTGCCATGCTCTAACACCACAATTCGATCGGCGAGCTTAGCCAGAGCTAGGCGATGGCTAACCACTACCGTCATCCGACCCTGAGCGATCGTCCGAAAAATTCGGTAGATTTCATGCTCATTTTTAGGATCGAGCGCTGCCGTTGGTTCGTCAAACACCAGAAGCTCCACCTGCGACAGCCGCAGGAGGGAACGGGCGATCGCTACTCGCTGCCACTGTCCGCCTGAGAGATCTATGCCCTGTTCGAGCTGTTTGCCTAGCGGTGTTTCTAGACCCTGGCTCAGGTCTGCAACAATTTGATCAATGCCCGCATCTTGCAGCACGGCATGAACGGCAGTATCTTCGTGAACCTTGGGCAAAAATCCCCAGCCCACGTTTTCCCTCAGCGTCGTCGGGAAGCGGGCATAATCTTGCATCACGACTCCAATCCGCGATCGCAGTTCCTCCAGCGAAAGCGATCGCAAATCCTGTCCATTCCAGGAAATGCTTCCCTGCGTTGGGTCATACAAACGGCAGAGGAGTTTTGCCAGCGTGGTTTTACCAGCACCATTTTCGCCCACCAGCGCCACCATTTCTCCAGGGCGAATCGTGAGATTAATCTGATCCAAAATGCGTTTATCGCTGCCGGGATAGGAAAAACAGAGATCTTGCAGATGCACTCCTGGCTGAAGAGACTCAGAGGTTGCAACCTTGGGACGATCGCCACTCCTAAGCTCTGGCTGCAAATCTAGAAGCTGAAAAATTGGGCTAGTGGCAAGCGCCACGTCATAGAGTTCGCCCGTGTTGCCAATCAAAATATAGAGGCTTTGGCGCAGCTGAAGAATAATGCCCGTATACAGCGCCAGATCGCCTAGGGTATAGCTGCCCCGCAACACGCCCAGAACCACATACACGTAGGGCAATGCTGCTCCCAGACCGCCCACCAATGCCCACAGCATCACGGCGATCGCCCCTTCTCGGCGGATGCGCTGCATTTTGTTGAACAGCCTACTGAACAAGCCCCGCCAGCGATCGAGCAGGATGGATTGCAGCGAAAATAGGCGAATCTCCTTGGCGTAGGCTTCCCCAATCAGCAGCTTGCTGTAGATCTCCATCTCGCGGGTCAGACCTGCCTGAGTCGCCTCTGTGCGCCAGCTTTTGCGGTGATGCTTCATTTCCACCAGGATGGAAGGCGCAGAGGAAATTATCAGCAGCAAGGGCACCCACCAGGCGATTGACCAGGACAGCAGCACTGACGGAATCAGCATGAAAACGCCTACCAGGGTTGCCGCCATAATCATAGATAGTCGCTGAAGCCGCTGCACTCCTTTGGTAGTTAGCTCGACTAAGTTCAGAAGTTCAGGAGTTTCAAACAGGGCAATATCATCAAACGTTGCTACTTTCTGCAAAACCTGTCCTTGTACATGTCCCTGAACCCGATCGCGCAGAGAGGCAATCAAGGCAGTGCTGACCGAATCTACTGCATCAACGATCAGGTTGAGCGTTAGGGCGGCAATGACGCTCCACATCAGCTTAGGCTGGGACAGGATGAGGGCGATCGCATCTTGCGTCACGCCCTGCCCCATCAACCGTGAAGCTTCATCAATCACGATTTTGGTCAAAAACAGAGAGACTGCGGGACCTGTGCGTGTGAACAAATTGAGCAGCGCTAAGTTCCGTAATTCTGATGGTGCAGCTTTTACGACCATCCAAAAACTTCGGCGCAACGACTGAAACGTGGTTAAAGGTTGAGGCTGCATATAAGGTGAATGTCCCTGAAACTTCGGTGAAAGCTGCAACCTAGCCGCGTTGAAACGATCGCACAACAAAATGTCCTGAGGAAACAGGATGTTGGACGATGCTTGATAGCAATACCGTAGTCAATACAAGCCGATACAAGTCAATGTAAACAATTCTTGGGGTAGGGGCTTAGCAATGCTAAGCCCCCACAGCGGATCGGTTGTACAGGTTATTTAATCCACGATCATTAGTATGGGCTTAGTACGGACTTAGTAAGGACTTAGTACAGACGGGATCAACAGGAACGAACGCTGGAAATTTCTCAAGTTTATACTACAAGTGTAGTATTTGTCTCGTGGGCGTTGCTGGCTTTAGATACGAATTTTTTTGAAAGGGGCGCTCCGCGCCCCTTTCAAAAAAATTCATACCCAGATTTAGCTCGGAGAAAATCTCAAAGCTCTGCTCCCCTAAAACTCTGTTTGCAAGTTAGTTCTTAGACCTGTGCGATTGAAGATGGGAGGAATGCCTGTAGGCGGCTTTGTAGTTAATGTCGGCGATCCTGTCGGCGATCCTGTCGGCGGCTCGATCGGCAATCCCATAGCCGTCGGTTGCTCAACTGTAGGCTCAGCACCAGAGTAGCTGCTAATTTGCACAAAGCTGGGGGTAAATAGAAATACGCAGGCACCCAAATGCCGCTGATGTCCGTCGATCGCATAGGCTCCACCCGCCACATAGTCAGCGCTACGCTGAGCCTGCTGAGCATCCATGAGAGTCAAGTCGAGAATAACGGACTTGCGTTCGCGGAGGGCGTTAACGGCTTGAGGAACTTCCTGGAACGATCGCGGCTGCATCATCACAACCTCCATTTGACCCGATCCCGGTAAGCCAATGACTTTGGATGATCCGTTAGCTGGGCTGCCAGATCCATAGCGCGATCGCCGTTCTGAACCACTCCCTTCTTGTTCATCCAACGCTTGTGGATCTTCTAGATCATCTTCGTACTCTTCATACTCTTCATCAATTCCAAGTACATCTCGCAAGCGTTGGAAGAAGCTCATGGCGATCTTACCCGCATTAGTTCACTTGTTCTATCTTAGAGTACCTTATCTAGATACGAAAGAGCAAGCCTAATTAGAAGAAGATTAGGAGTAAGCCAGCATATGTAGTAGTCTGACTAGGCTATTTTTTCTCTTCTTCCACCATAGACAGCATTCCTTGAAGGGCTGCCGGAATGCTATGAGGATCCATAAACACTACCTTGCTGCTCTCGCTCTTGCCAATTTCTGTTCCCATATCTAAATAGCTGAGCGCTAGCAAAACCTTGCCTGCTTGGGGTGCATTGGGATCTTCTTTCAATGCCTGATTGACAATTTTAATGGCCTCTGCGGTCGCTTGAGCCTTCAGAACCTGCTGTTGCCGTTCGGCTTGGGCACGCAGCACTAACGCCTTTTGCTCCGCTTCAGCCTGCATGACCACAGATTTTTGGCACGCTTCAGCATCAAGGATTTGGGCATCAGCCTTGCCTCTGGCGCTATTGACTGCCGATTCGCGTTCGCCCTCAGAGGTGAGGATAGCTGCCCGCTTGCGCCGCTCGGCTGACATTTGCAGTTCCATCGACTCCTGCACCGCTTTAGAGGGAATAATGTCGCGTAGCTCTACACGAGTCACTTTCACTCCCCACGGATCGGTAGCGGTATCTAGCTCTCGCAGCAAAATTTCGTTGATTTCAGAACGGGCGGTAAAGGTTTCGTCTAGCTCCAGACTGCCCATCTCAGCCCGAATCTGCGTCATAACTAGATTAGTCATTGCAGATTGCAGGTTCTGAACTTTGTAATAGGCTTTTTCCATATCCACAATTCGCCAGTAGATAATGGCATCTACGGTAATCGCCACGTTGTCGCGGGTAATGCAAGACTGGGGCGGAATGTCTAACACCTTCTCGCGGATGGTTTCTTGGTAGGCGACGCGATCGACAAACGGCATCGTGAAATTGAGTCCGGGCGCCAGCTTGCGGTTATAGCTACCCAGTCGCTCTACTAGAACCTCGTTTCCTTGATTCACAATTTTGACGGAGCCAGCGACTCCTGCACCGCCCAGTGCCATCAAGATTAGCGTAAAAAAAACGTCCATCTAAAAATCTCCTAGCTTATTAATCTGAATCGCTTATTAATTCGGCTTGTTGGTTTAGCTTGTTAATTAAATGAGAGAGCAAGCTCAAAACCGAAGCGCCTGTTCGGGCATGACAATTAGCGTTGTGCCCTGTCGCCGCACCACATAGACCTTCTGGTGAGGAGCGATCGCTATTTCTTCGTCTTCACAGCGCGCCTGCCAAGAGTTGCCCTCATAGATTACTCGCCCGGTTTGTCCTGGCAAAATTTCTGTGAGGGTTTTAGCCTCTTTGGAATCCTCAATCACACGAGATCTTGTTTTGGGAAGAAATCGCTGCAGCAAAATATTTAGCAGCACTGAAAGCGCTAGCCAGAGAACCACCTGAAGCCCTAAATGAGGAATCACGGGGGTCAGCAAGGCAACGGCGATCGCGCTCAAACCCATTGTCAGTTCTACAAATGCGGTAGGAATGATAAATTCCATGATGCAGAGGGCAACTCCTGCGATCATCCAGAGAACTGAGACACTCATGGCATTCACTCATTTGAACGAAAGGGCATTGAAGTCGAAGGGCGTAGGGTAAAGACTTGAGTTAGAGGCTTAGGTTAGAGAGTGTAAGTTGCAGTAACCTGACTGCAACTCGCTATAAGCTCAGAATTCCCTTAATCCGGCTAAATTGCTCATGCAAATTACTTATACAAAGCGTTAGCTGCCTGTGTTTGACCTAAATCTTATGTTTAGCCTAAATATTTCGAGTCTTAAAAATAACAACAGGCTTGGAGACGGCATTTCCGGAAAGCTATGTCTGTCAACGGCAGAGGCTCCTAGGAGTGGTCAAGAGGAGATTTCTAGACTATTCAGCAGATGAGGTAGCAATATTTATCTGATAGATTCATCTTTTATATCTATGATTTTATACCTAAGGCGTAAATCTGAGGGCTGTATGGATCTTCTAACTTGGCTGATTGTTGGGCTTGTGGCTGGTGTGCTGTCTAGCGTTGTGGCAGGCGGCATCGGCTATGGCATTTTGGGCGATATTGTTGTGGGGATTGCCGGGTCATTTCTGGGCAGCTGGCTCTTTGCGCAACTGGGACTCACCGCACCTTTCAGCGGACTAGCTGGCGTAATTTTTGTCGCTTTCATTGGTGCCGTTGTCTTGCTGTTCCTGTTGCACCTTCTGCAACGGGGTCGAGCTGTCTAGAGCGATCGCCTTATCTCAGTCTGTAAGAAGATTGGGTCTCGAAAGGATTGAGCTGTAGAGAAGGCTTAAGACGATAAATTGAGCCACTTTCCCACATACATAAAGGGAACGCCTGCGGCTAAGGCTGCGGCTTCGTCCGATTCAAGATCGCCGACCATCAGACAATCTTGGGCTTCAGCGCCTATCTCTTGCATGGTGTAGAGAAGCATTCCAGGATTAGGCTTACGAAAGAGTCCAGAGTTTTGAACGCCTGCCCGCTTCTTCAGACAATCAAATACTCCCAAATGATCGGGCAGCTGCAAGATTTCCCAAGCTTGCACTCCTTTCATATCGGGGCAAAACATCGCACGGCTGACTTCTGGAATCAGCTTCATGCAAAACTTCATTTCATCGATTGCCTCTTCCAGCTTTTTATACGTCTCACCTGTGTCTGGATTAACGGTGTTGCATCTGCCCTGGTTAGAGACAATCGCTATTGTCCAACCCTCAGCAGCATATTGTGCAATGGTCTTTGCAACCCCTTTGATCAGCTTTTGATCGGCAGGATGCTCTACAAATTTGTGACCTGCTTTGGGGCTAATTAATGTTCCGTCTTTATCCAGCAGTAGCAGCTTTATCATAATTTTTGCCTAAGCATGACATTTGAGGAGCTAACCTGCTCCAAACCTACTGTACTCAGAGGTAGGGCAAGGCTAGGTTAAGGCAAAGTCAAGGACTGTTTACGTCATGCCTCAGATATTTTCACCAGATGTTTTAAGGCAGCAAGTCAGCTAAACATTGAAGAAAATAAACGGTCTACATCGCAGAGATTTCAATTTCCTGAATTAAGAAAAGAAATGGCATTGAAAATTACCTGCGGCGATCGCTGATCGCACTTATCCCTACAGAATTTTGGTGGTATTCAGGTAATGATTTTTTGATCAAATTGACACGCTAATTCTGATCACTTCAAGAAAAGAATGATCGATTCAGAGGGAAACTATCAAAAAACATCAGCATTTCTCCCGGATTACTACATTTCCGATCAGATTTAGTGAATGTAGTTTTTGCCGCTTGGACAGTATTATGCAATTGAGTAAAAGCCTAATTTCGCTGACATTCTACAGCACATTGCTGATGGCGATCTCTACAGGAGCGGCTTATGGTCATACTTCTAAAACACAGCCTGTCGGTCTAGAATTCTCACCAAATTTGTCAACGTTAGGCGAAAATTCAGCAGATGACATGGCTCATGCAACGCCAGAGGTAGGTCATTTAACCTCTGGGTCAGGTCACTCTGAGTCGGGTCATTCTGGATCGGGTCACTCTGGGTCGGGTCACTCTGGGTCAGGTCACTCTGGGTCGGGTCAGGAAATGCCCGATGCAGATCACATGATGCCCGGTATGGATCATTCGACACCCGACGGGGATCATGGTTCTATGAGCTTAGGACCTGAAGATAAGTACTTCGATCTGCGATTTATCGACGCGATGATCCTTCACCATCAAGGCGCGGTGCAGATGGCAGAAGAGGTGCTGAAGAAATCCGATCGCTTTAGCCTGAGAAAACTAGCACGAGAAATTATTCTAGTTCAAGGGCGGGAGGTCAGACGAATGCAGGCTTGGCGCGAAGCTTGGTATCCCGGTGCTGATCAACAGCCCCTTATGTATGTCGCTGAAAAGCAGCAGACGCTCCCTATGTCTGAGCAGATGCAGGATGCTATGCTGATGAGCATGGATATGGGTTCAGCAGATGAAAATTTTGACTTACGTTTCATCAACGCCATGCTGCCTCATCATCAAGGCGCTGTTGCTATGGCGGGAGAGGCATTGTTGAAAAGCGATCGCCCCGAAATCAGGCGTTTATCCAGAAGTATCTTGGGTGTTCAGCAGCAGGAAATCTTTCAGATGCGTACCTGGAGAAGTCAATGGTACAGCCAATAGCTAGGCACTTAGCTACTGTTCATCTTGCTGAAGAAGCCTAGGATCATACTCTGCAATCGCGTAGCCAGAGTAATCTACCGCACAAACGACTCCTCAAAATGCCGCCATTTGATCGCCTTCCTCCCTCCATCTGTCCAGAACTCCCTCTGACAGCTTTGGCACCCATGCAGGATGTGACCGATCTATTTTTCATGAATGTCATTGCTGGCTATGGCTGCCCTGACTATTTTTTCACGGAATATTTTCGCGTCCATGACAGCTCAGGGTTAGATAAAAAAATTCTGCGATCGATCACCGAGAACTCAACCGATCGCCCTATCTTCGCTCAGATGATTGGGGAAAGCGTTCCTGATCTGGTTCGTATTGCTAAGGCGCTCAGTCAGTATCCGATCGCGGGTATTGACTTAAATATGGGATGCCCTGCCCCCAGGATTTATCGAAAAAATGTGGGAGGCGGACTGTTGCGCGATCCTGAGAAAATTGATCGCATTTTAGGAGAGTTGAGAAATACTGTTGAGGGTCGCCTAACGGTCAAAATGCGTATCGGCTTTGAGGACACTACAAATTTCGATCGCATTCTCGACCTAATCCAACGACATAGCATTGACTTGCTGAGTCTGCACGGTCGTACAGTCAAGGAAATGTATCATGGTGCGGTGAATTACGACCTCATCGCTCATGCCGTCCAACGGGTGAGTTGTCCTGTTTTAGCCAACGGTAACGTCACATCTGCTCCTAGCGCTGCTGCGATTTTGCACCATACTGGGGCTGCGGGAGTCATGGTTGGGCGGTCTGCCATTCGCAACCCTTGGATCTTCAAGCAAACTCGGCAATATTTGAGCCATCAGCCTGTTTGCACCATTACCCTAGCTGATGTGCGCGAGTACATCGATCGGCTGTATCGATCTACAACAGCGCAGACAGTACCAGAGCGAGCGCGTGTCAGCTACCTAAAAATGTATCTCAATTACATTGCGCAGGGTGTAGACGCGGGTGGCGCTTTCTTGCGTGATATGCGGCTTGCTCAAACTCAAGCGGCTTTATTTTCAGTCTGCGATCGCCATCTGCTTAGCAACCCAGACCAAGAATTTTCTTTAGAACCCTATCCGGGATTAGTAGCTCGTCCCAGCAGTGAGACGAGCTGTAGCGCTGGAACGCCCGATGGAGTTAAGGCTTCTTCAGAACCCTACTTTTCTGCATCAGCCGTTCTATCCTCTAATTGAATTTGACGAACCACATCCGAAATTGCCTCTGCATCTTTGACGTGATGCAGCGCTTCTTGACTGCCATCCGGCATATCCACCACAAAATACGTCGGCACGACGATATGGTCGCCCGTGATATCTGGAGCATCTACCGCGACCTGCTTTGCCTTTTCCTCAAGCGACTTAGATTCGTCGATGCGATCGCCTGGATTGATAGTGGGAGGATTTTCTGAATTCTTTATTATTCGCTTCTGCTCTGCTTTTTGCTGAGGATCAACCTCTTCAGGTGTCATGGGCTGTTTTGCAACTTTTTGCTCTTGATGATCTGATGAGTTTGCCGTCATAGAGTTGTCCTAATGCTTGACTGAAATTGTATATCTTTTCATTGATTCTAATAGAATTTCTAAGCTGATAGTATCATCCTCAAGACTGACTTTTATAGGTACTTCTCAGCTTCTCTAGCCTGTTATTTTAGGTATCTAACTCTATATCTTGTTAATCCTCCAAAGGATGGATTGAGCAAATGAACGATAACGATAAATTTGTACTATCAGGATTAATATATCAGGTTCACCTTCAGCTTTCAATTTGTAGACGAAGTTCTACAAAATATTCTAGATAGAAAAGGATTTGTATGCAGAGTGATTGCTTATCAGCAGTTGCAGAAGAATTTCATTGCCAAAATGTTGAGTGCTTAACTTCATTTTTGGTAGTTACTCCTCCTCTTAACCAGTGTGATACCTGCGTGATTGTTCCTGTTCGTAACGAAGCGGAAACAATGGAGTTCACTCTAGATGCTCTAAGGTATCAAACCGATCTGCAAGGATATCCGTTAGACCTTACTTCTTATGAGGTGATTGTTTTAGCCAATAACTGTAGTGATGATTCAGTTAAGATCGCCCATCAGTATGCCATGCGTCATCCTGAGTTTGTGCTGCATGTTGTAGAAAAGACTCTACCGCCATCACAAGCATACATCGGGTATGTACGACAAATCCTCATGAATGAAGCCTATGCTCGGCTCACGAAATTAGGACAGGGGCGAGGCATTATTGCTTCAACGGATGGTGATACTCGCGTTGCATCTGATTGGATCGCGGCAATTCGCCAAGAAATTCATCAAGGCGCTGATGCGGTTTCCGGGCGACTATTAACCGATCGCAGCGATCGCAATTTGCTAGACCCCTACACTCGTCTTTGCTATCTCAGGGCAGTTGGCTACGGTTATTTAGGAGTTGAGCTGGAGTCTTACATTGATCCTGATCCTTTTGATCAGTTGCCCCGTCATCATCAGCATGGGGGAGCTAGTTTAGCCGTTACTGCCGAAATGTACGCGATCGCTGGGGGAATGCCTGCTGTTCGCACTCCCGAAGATGTTGCCTTCTATCAAGCTCTAGTGAGGGTCGGTGCTCAGTTTCGTCACAGTTCGAATGTGAAAGTCTTTACCTCTATGCGACAGCAAGGACGAGTCAGTAACGGCATGGCAAACCAGTTAAATCAATGGAGCAAATTGGATCGTCAGCCTTATTTAGTAGAGTCTGCTGCTGCCTTAGAAACGCGTCTACAAGGACGCAGTAACTTGCGAAGGTTATGGAATTATATGCTGAAAGACTATCAGCCTCAGGAGCAAGAAATTTGCTCGATCGCAAACCTTTTGCATATCAATCCTCGATGGCTTAGCTATATGCTGGTGCAATCTGATTCATTTGCAGAGCTGTTTGCTTTAATTGAACAGCGTCAGGATCAAGAAGGGAATTGGCAAAAAGCTTGGAAGCCTGTAGACATTCGCCACGCTATAGCCGACCTGCGCCTCCGAATTAGTCGTCTTCGTGCCAAAGCTCAATTAGGCGCAAAGACACAGTTAAGCGCAAAGACACATTTAGGAATGCAGACTCAGCTAGCTCACTCGTTCAAATAGATCAAGCCTATACTGTTCTTCTCGCTGTCCTGCAAGATGGCGCAGCGATCTGGAGGTTAGTTGCTCAGCCGATAGCGCTAGAAAGGAGTCATGAACTTCATCACCGCTCAAAGGATAATCACGCGCGTACAGCGTCCAATGCACGAGGAGCAAATGTCCACCTATCTCCAGATGGTTGAGAATGTGAGACTGAGTCGTTTGCAAATCTTGTTTGGACAGGTAATAGCCCACCTCTGAGACGAGAATTAGATCAAACTGTTCATCTGGAAACTGTTGAGGCACCTGCATAATCTCGAACCGGACTTGAGATAGGTTTTGGCACCGCTCAATAGCTTTTGCTTGAGCAACTTGGGAGACATCTACAGAGAGCAAGTTTTCACAGCGATCGGCTAATTTTTGGGTCAGAACACCGATAGAACCACCTATTTCAAAGGCAGAGCGGTAAATAGGTTTAGGGAGAGCCGCGACAGTTGCCGCGTATTTCTTAGCCTCGTATTCACTGGTTTCAAACTGCCATGGGTCTGGATTCTCGCTATACATTTCTTCAAAGTATCTAGGCGGCAGTGATTGAGGTTGTGGCGATTGAAAAGATGACATCAGCTATTTCTCCAGTGCAGATTCTTCCAAAAATACTTCCCAGGGTTGGGCAAAATGTGTGAGCATATCGGCGCTCAGTCGGAATCCCTGAGGGTCATCATCAATTAAATTTGTGACCTGAGAGCGATAGAGGGCGATCGCCTTTTGTTTCAGCTCCAATACTGAGTGAATGTCGAGTCTCCAGGCTTTCGTAACCTCAGAATTAACTTGATTCCCTCTTTGCGTCGTATCCCAGTCCCAAATTGGGTACTCAATCACGCGAGGAGCAGCCACAGTGCTGAAGTCCTGCAATGCAAGAGCAGCCTGTATCATTTGCCAAGTAGCACGGTGATCCGCATGGGGATCTTGCCGCCAAGGCAAAAAGATGATCTGCGGAGCAATCGCCTCCAGGTACTTCTGACAGGCTGAGACAGCTGCACCAAAGCTTGGATTGGTTGACATGGGTACGGCACTATCTGGCAAGCCTAAAAAACTAACCTGACTAGCCTCTACGCCCAAAGTTGCCATTGCCGACTGTGTTTCTTGAATCCGTAACGATCGCAATTTTGCAGCCGGATACTTTTGCGAATTGGGATGGGACATAGCACCATCGCTGATCACCAAAATATACACCCTACAGCCTAAAGAGCTGAGTAGAGCGATCGCACCGCCGCAGCCCAAACATTCGTCGTCCGGATGGGGTGCAACTACGAGGACGGGACTTTTGGCGATCGCTTCAACTGAGTGGAGCGGCAGCCTGTCGGGATTTTCCAGCACAGAATTCTTTTGTACAGAGTTCATAGGGCGGCTTACTCTTTCAGTGCTTCCCACAAACTTTGAGCAGGTTGAGTCTTGCGCAACGCATATTTGCCAACATCTGCTAAAACCGCATCAAAGTTGGGTTGGCGTAAGTACAGCATCAAGTCTCGGATGATTCGCTCCATCGGATGGGGTGGCAGTAACCCACGAGTTCCAACTGATCGTTCACAGAGTTGAATAACATCCATGCAAATCTGCTCGATCGCAGTTCTCACCATATTGGCGTAAGCAACGATGCGATCGGCTTCAGGCTGAGCTTTACCTGGATGCCCTCCGAACATAGGTGAATATTGATCTAATTGATCGGCAACTCCTTGCAGCCACAGGTTGCCGCTTTCTATGGCGATCGCCATCTGTCCTAGCCGAGCCTCTTGGTAAGGATCACTCGTTCGGTTCAAGTCTTGCAAATATTTCCGGGTTGCGTCAAATAAAGCTTCAGCGCCGCCAAGCTGCACGGCAGCAAAACGAATTGCACCACCAGATAACCAAGGCTGACGATGGTAATCATCGGGTTTACCAATCAACGATCGTTCATCTAGCTCAACGCCACTAAAATCGACTTTGTAACTAGCGGTTGCCTTCATGCCAGAGGGCTGCCACCAAGTCGGGTCAGCATGGGTAACGACCTCATCTACAGGAACAACGCACATTTGCCAGCGACCGTCAGGAAGTTTGCCATTGACAAAGGGACGATCGACACAACCCACGCCTGAGCAAAAGGTTTTGGATCCTTCTAAACGATACCGTCCTGCTCCTAAAGGAATCAGATGCACCCCATCAGCAGCTTCTGCATTCCATACACCAAAAACTTTGTGGCGATCGCGAACATCGCTGGCATAACGCGAAATCTGCTCTGGCGTTCCAAAAGTCTGCACAAGCTGCAATCCGTTAATATGCCCCTCATAGATTCGACCCACTGCCAAATTGCCCCACCCAATCCGCTTGAGCAATTGCAGAAGTGTATGGGTCGCTTCCGCGGCAATGCCAAGCCCTGCACCCCCTAATTCTTGACGCAGCGGCGCTGTCAGCAACCCTGCTCTCCGAAGGCAGTCAAACTCCTCAATGGGTAAAGCATTATGGCGATCGATCTCTGCCGCATTCGTGGAACAGAACTCAGCAACTTCTAGCGATCGGTGAAGGATATCTGTTGCTAATGAGAAGTAGTGTTCTGGCTTGGCAGGTGTTAGGAGAGGGTATGTAATATCTAAAATGCTCACTTGGATTATGTCTATCAGACTTTGGCAAAATCTCTATAGAGGTAATGATGAAACCAGTCTAGTTGAAATACCTCTATCTAAAGGCACGAATAATGAGTTCTATACAATCATTTCTATATTCCTTTACAGGACTCAATGTATGATTTTCTCAAAGAATTTTAGAGCCTTAATTCATAAAAGTTTTTTTAAGTATTGGTCAAAATTAGCTAAATCTCTTTATTTTCAAACTTCGTCCTAGAGGGAGTTTGGGGTCTCCAGGCTTGAGAAACTTTGACACGACTTTACATAGAAAAAAGAATATAGAGTACGCGAGAGCCATATTTACAAATGAGCGGTTTTCTCACTTTGGGTAGATGGCAAATTCATTACTGAAAAGGACTCTTGGTCTATAGAGGTATGTCATTTGTTTGAAAATGCAGCATATTTTATAGTCTATCGAAGACTCACTTTTGATGAGGGCTGAAGTTATGACGATTGGAGCTATGACAATCACTACGAATTTATTTGAAAAGGCAGCCTGGATTGCACAGACAACTGTTGCACCTGCTGCTACTACAGATGTAATTACTCCTGGAACAACTGCTGTTGTTTTCTCAGGGCCGCAATTTTTTATTGCGCTAGTCTCCGGAGTATTACTAGCGTTTGCATTTCAGCTGGCATTGACCAATCTTTCAGTTGCAGCAGGAATTTCCTATCTGGGGCGCTCTTCCGATTCTCAAGACGATCCTGATGAATCTGAGGATTCAGGTCACGCCGTCCGTAAGATTAGCCTCCGTGTTGGAATTTGGACATTAATTACCGTCACCCTTGCCCTATTTTGCGCCTGTTATCTTGCGGTTCAACTGAGTTTACTAGCGACAGCGAGACTAGGAGCGATCGTCGGTTTAGTCATCTGGGCGGCTTACTTTTCAATTTTGGTTTGGGTTAGCTCGACGGCTGTAGGCTCATTAGTTGGGTCGGTAGTCAGCGCAGCGACCTCAGGAGTTCAGGCGCTTCTAGGCACAGCAACGGCAGCGATCGGCGGCAAAGTTGCTAAGCAGCAGATGATATCCACAGCGGAAGCTATGGCATCGGCTGTAAAGAACGAAATTGGCTCAGGCATTGATCCCAGCAGCATTCGTGAATCGATCGAAAGCTATGTTCAGCGCCTTAGCCTCCCCGGATTTGATCTGTCCAAGATCCGAGGAGACTTTGAACAGTTGATCAACGATCCTGAAATTGAGGCATTGGCGGGCAGCGATCGCCTTCAGGGTATCGATCGCCAAACTTTTGTAGATTTGATCAGTCGGCGCAGCGATTTCACCTCTGATGAAGTCAATCGATTTGCCGATCTTCTAGAGGGAGTCTGGCGGCAGACCATTGGACGTAGAGCCAAACCTGATTCAATGTCAGAACTTGTGGGCTATTTAAAGACCGCTCAACCTGGGCAGCTCAAAGTTGAAGAATTAAATGCAAAGCTCGATCGGATTTTGGCGGAGCGCGGACAAGAGCAGTCTGGCGGATTGCAGTCAACGGTTCAATCTGGGCTAACGACACTGGTGGGTCTATTGGCAGGACGTACCGATCTGTCGGACTTAAAAATTGAGCAGATTTTAGAACGACTGAAGACAGCGCCTAGCAAAGTAGCTGAGCAAACAAATCAGCTAGTCGGTCAATTTCAAAATGGTCAGCAGGATGATGGCAAAGAGAATGGAAGTGAGAATAGTCACAGCCCTATTCGCACTGACGTAGAGAACTATCTGCGAAACACCTATTCCTGGCAAATGAATCCAGAGACGATCGCCAAAGAATTTCGCACTGTTTTATACGATGTAGAAGCTGATCCCAATGCAGTGATTGCTCAGCTATCGCTAATGAACAGACTCTATTTCGTCGAGGTGCTGCGATCGCGGGGTGTATTCACGCAAGACAAAATTCAGCAAGTTGCCGACCAGCTAGAAACCACTCGTCTGCAAGTATTGGCTGAGGCGCGTGCGGTTAGAGAACGGGAAATGACTTTAGATCTGAGGCGACGGGTTGAGGAGTATCTGCTACAAACACCTAAGCAAGAGCTTTACTCAAATGAGGCTCCAACCTTCCGTGCGCTTTTGGAAGACATCGATGCGGATCATGAAACGCTCAGTCTGCGATTAGTTCCCTATGACCGAGAGGCATTGCAGCAGATTTTACTGCGGCGATCGGATATCACTCCTGCCGAAGTAGAAAGCTTCCTGACCCCGCTAGAATCTACCCGCGATCGCGTGTTATTTGAGTCTCAATCGCTGGATGAGCAGGCAAAGCAGCGCCTAGCTAGCACAAAGCAGAAGTTTGAGGATTACCTGCGCAACACAGGCAAAACCGAGCTGAGTCCAGAAGGAATTAAGCGCGATTTACAAGCCTTAGTTTCTGATCCGCAGACAGGTATTTCGGCTCTGCGTTATCGGGCTTCGCAATTCGATCGCGATACAGTTGTAAAACTGTTAAGCCAGCGTCAGGATATGACTGAGGCAGAAGCCAATCAAGTTGTGGATGAAGTTGAGTCTAACTGGCAGACGCTGCTGAACTCACCTCGCACTGCTGTTGAAACTGTCAAAGAAACAGTCAAAGACAAAACTGATCAAACACTGAGTTCTCTCTCGGATTACCTGCGTCGCACTCAGCTTGAGGAACTTGATCCAGAGGGTATTCAGCGCGATCTTACTCAGCTTTTGGATGATCCGAAAGCTGGCGCATCAGCCTTGAGGCAGCGGCTTTCTAAAGTCGATCGCGCTACGCTAGTTAAGCTCTTGGGTCAACGACAAGATTTGTCAGAAGCTCAAGTCAATCAAATCATCGATCAGGTGCAGGAAGCCATTCGTAAGATTATTCGATCGCCTCGTCGTTTGGCACTACGGGCACAGCAGCAGGTCGTAAACTTTGAAACTACGATCGAAGATTATCTCCGAAATACTGACAAAGATGAGCTGAATCCAGAGGGCATCAAGCGTGATCTGAAGTTGCTGGTTCAATCTCCGCAAGTTGGGTTGCAAAATATCGGTGAACGATTCTCTCGGTTCGATCGGCAAACTCTCATTGCACTTTTGTCACAACGTCGGGATATATCCTCAGAAGAAGCCGAGCGAATTGTCTCTCAAATTGAATCAACTCGTGACCAGCTTTTAGAACAAGCTCGACAAATTCAGCACCGCATTCAGGAAATTATCGATCGCATTTTTGGACGAATCCGAGACTACTTCAATTCACTCAATCGCCCTGAACTGAATTATGAAGGTATCACGCAAGACGTACGCACTCTGTTTGATGATCCTCAAGCCGGATTTGAGGCGCTGCGGACTCGTTTAAGTCATTTCGATCGCCAGACGTTAGTGGCGCTCATTAGCTCTCGTAAAGACATTTCCGAGGCAGATGCCAATCGAATTATCGATCAAATTGAATCGGCTCGAACGGGTGTTTTGCAGCAGGCTGAACGCATTCAGAATGAAGCGCAAAGACGAGTAGAATCTGTTAAAGCCCAGGCTCAGCGGCAAATGGAGGAAACTCGCAAAGCCGCAGAAGCCGCAGCTTGGTGGTTGTTTATCACGGCTTTTATTTCAGCCCTTGCTTCGGCAGGTGCCGGGGCACTTGCCTCTAGCTAGTCTCTAGCTTGCTTCTATAATCCGAAGCTACGCTTAAACTCAATCACTTAAATCTTTAGGGAGGTGCGCAATCCGTATCTCCCTAAAAAATGGGAAAAAACGATGGAAAAAGCTGAATCTTATACCCATTTAAAACCCAAACAGGGCAGATGATTTTCGAGAGCCGCGCTCCGCGCGGCTCTCGAAAATCATCTGCCACCTCATCAAAATCATCTGCCACCTCACCTTAAATGGGTATCAGGTGTGGAAATACGCCCCATTGATAGGATGACCTAAAGATAAAATAGAGAAGCGATCGCAACCCACAAAAATTCCTTCAGGACAAGCCCATGGCAACTCAGGCATCTCAAAACCAAAATCTGCAAGCGCAAAACCTGCAAGATTTTGACCCCAGCAGCATTGGAGTAGACAACGGCAATTTGCTAGGGTTGCCCTTCGACTACGATTCTGCCAGCACGATTGTCTTTGGCGTACCTTGGGAAGTGACTGTATCCTACCGTGCAGGCACAGCCGCAGGTCCTCAGGCGGTTTTAGATGCCTCTCGCCAGCTTGATATTTTTGACTTTGATCATCCTGAAGGCTGGAAGCAGGGCATTTTCATGGCAGAAATTCCGGCTGACATTCAGCAGAAAAATGGAGTTCTGCGGCAGCAAGCTGCTCAAATTATTGAATACATGGAGCAGGGTAAATCCATTGAAGACAGTGCTGAACTCAGTCAGGTACTCGACAACGTTAACCAAGAATGCCAAGGCGTTAACCAATGGCTGTTTGACCAAGCGACTGCCGCTATGAATTTAGGCAAACAGGTGGCAGTGATTGGCGGTGATCATAGCGTGCCGTTGGGCTACATGCAGGCGTTAGCAAAACGTTATCCCGACTTTGGCATCCTACATATTGATGCCCATGCCGACCTGCGCGATGCTTACGAGGGCTTTCAGTTTTCCCACGCCTCCATTATGTTTAATGCTCTGAAGCTGCCTCAAATTTCCAGACTTGTTCAGGTAGGTATTCGCGATCTATGTCATGACGAATTTAGCCTGATTCAGCAGTCTAACGGGCGCATTTCGACCTACTACGATCCGATGCTAAAGCAAAAGCTCTATGCAGGGCTATCCTGGCTAGAGCTTTGCCAGCAGATTGTTGCCGAGTTGCCTCAGCAGGTTTATGTCAGCTTTGATGTGGATGGACTTGATCCCAAGCTCTGCCCCAACACAGGCACTCCGGTTCCCGGTGGGCTAGAGCTAGAGCAGACTTTCTGTTTGTTTCGAGAGGTGATCCGTAGCGGACGGCAAATTATTGGCTTTGACGTCTCGGAAGTCGGTGATGGCGAATGGGATGGCAATGTCAGTGCTAGAGCGGTCTATAAGCTGTGTAATTTGATGGCGCTCTCTCGGTAACAACGCGCGATCGGTGTCGGCAAAACCGTGAGCTAAAGCCCCATAAGCCAAGTTCACATGAATTTCATGAGGCTTCTGAGATTCTTCTGATAAGCTAGGGCAGAATATGGAAGTTAGCTCTGAAAGGATGTTTGAAAAGTGGTCGGCTGTGATTTTGGGCATCTGCTGATCCCCCCTTTCCCCCATAAAAAGAGGGGAAATAATTTCAAAGTTCCCCTTTTTAAGGGGAATTGAGGAGATCTGAAACGTTCCTCTACCACCGCTACCAATAGTTGGACTTTTCAAACATCCTCTGAGTTACAGCTCTATGCTGAGAGCGATCGCATAAGCAATAATGCTGGGTATCTACTATGGTTTTTACATAGGTAGTTTTTACACGGGTGGTTTTTACATAGGTTTTGTACAGGTAATCTCCACACGATTTTCAACTCGCAACGGCAAGTGAAATGATTCAGAGAGTTTCATTTGGCAGCATCTGTACCGGGTTAGCACTATCTGTCGCACTGTGGTCTAACGATAAAGTTGTCCAGGCGGCAGCTGTTGCGGCAGGTTCGTGCTTTGCCAGCTTTACGGCAACGACGATCGCCATTGAGCAAAATCGGCAGCGCAAGAGTCGAATGGCTCATGCTGACCTATATCTAGAGCTACTGCGGCAAATGAGTCGCCAATCCCCTTCTCTCCGTCCCCAGCGTCCTAGAGTTTGTCAAGGCTGCCACTTCTACCACGGGCAAACCTATAACGGCAATCAACTCATCTGCGGGATGCATCCCTACGGCGTGGAAGACGACTACTGTGCAGACTGGCAAAGCAGTGAAGACCTGAAGGTATAGTAGCGCTTTGCGGATGATTTAGCAGATAATTTACCTGAGCGATCGCCCTACAAAACATGGTAGCTTCAGGTTTGTCATATTACTTGCCCTAACGATCCAGCCCTAATGATCACTGTTGCTCTTCCCAAAGGCGAACTGCTCAATAACAGCATCCAGCTTCTAAAGTCGATTGGTCTAGACTTCAGCGCCTTTCTAGATAGCTCCAATCGTCAGCTAGAAATCTGGGATGCAGCCCATACGGCAAAGGCACTGCTGGTGCGAAACTACGATGTGCCTGTCTACGTCGAGTATGGACAGGCACAGCTCGGTATCGTGGGATATGACATCTTGCGAGAGAAACAGCCGAAAGTAGCGCATCTGGTCGATCTTCAGTTTGGTCTATGTCGGATGTCAGTAGCCGTCAAAGCCTCTAGTCCTTACCGATCGTCCATGGATCTGCCGCCTCACTGCCGGGTTGCCAGTAAGTTTGTCAACTGCGCCCATGAGTATTTCAGCGGATTAGATATGCCTATCGAAATTGTGCCGCTCTACGGTTCGGTGGAGCTAGGACCTATCACAGGTATGTCGGAAGCGATCGTCGATTTAGTCGCTTCAGGTCGCACTTTAAAAGACAACAACCTGATTGAAATTGATCGGCTGTTTGAAACCACGGCTCGGCTCATTGCCCATCCTCTCAGCTATCGTCTGAATATGGATGGCTTACAGGAACGGATTGAGCAAATCAGAGAAGCGATCGTGCCAGTCGCCTGACTCGATTTTTATAGGAGTTATGGCTGTTGACCTTTTGCTTAAGACATTTAGGGTGGGCGCGAAACGCCCTAAATGTCCCCGTCCTAAACGCCTTAACGGTTACTATACTTTACGGCTCTTAACATTCCTGAGAGCAATTCACTAGAAGATTCAGCATCAAACTTTAAAGATTTTCTAAAGAACAATCCGGAATGAGTGGATTGGGCGGTGAGGAACAACTTATACAAGTTAAAAGTTGAGGCACGCTTGGAGTGGAAAATTCTTTATGGAAAATTCTTTAACCGAAAGACTACTTGCCGTCTTGCTCAGCCTCATTACGTTGGGATCAGTCGCCACCCTAACCTACATTCTCATTACCGCCGAGCCGTCGGTGATCCCCACTCAGAGCTACTTGCAGAACTAAGCTGGGCTTTCTTCTCTACACCACCCGCAGGACGCTAGGAACCGTCACTGATTCAAACGATCGAATCTCCTCTAATGCTGCTCGGAAATTCCCTTCACAAACGTGATGAGTGATCACGACTATTTCGGCGCGATCGTCCTGTAGCCCAATTTGCACGATCGATTCCAGGCTGACGTTGTGACTGCCAAAACAGGTGCCTAGTTTACCAATAACGCCGGGATGGTCGTGGGTGAGAACTCGTGCGTAGAAGCGAGTCACCAGAGCTGAGATAGGAGCGATCGTGCAATAGTCTTGATGTGAGCAGGCAAGTAAAGGATCGAGCAGAGGCTTTCCATTGGATTGCACCATTCCACCCCGACCCACCTTCAAAATAGCGGCAATGTTCAAAATATCCGACACCACTGCACTTGCCGTCGGCCCTGCTCCTGCTCCTGGCCCATAAAACATGACCTGCCCAACCGGATCACCCTCAATCAAAATGGCGTTAAACACGCCGTTCACATTTGCTAGAGGATGGCTCTTGGGTACGAGCGTGGGATGAACTCGCACCTGAAGCTGAACCAGAGCTGAGTCCTGATGAATGTCCGGTGAGTCACGCTTCGCCGTTGCCAACAGCTTAATCACAAATCCTAGCTTTTCGGCATAGGCAATATCAGCAGCGCTGACCTGACGAATGCCCTCACAGTAAACCTCCGCCAGCTTAATTCGTCCGCCAAAGGCTAGAGAGGCAAGAATCGCAATTTTGTCTGCTGCATCTAGCCCGTCTACATCTGCCGTCGGATCAGCCTCAGCATAGCCCAACGCCTGCGCGTCTGCCAGAACGGCCTCAAAGCTGCTGCCCTCCATCTGCATCCGGCTAAGAATATAGTTAGTCGTGCCGTTGACGATCCCCATGATCATCTGAATCCGATTGGCGCATAAGGATTGCTTCAAGGGTTCAATGACCGGAATGCCACCCGCCACAGCGGCTTCTAGCAGCACATAGACTCCTGCTTCATTAGCAGCCGTAAAAATCTCGTCTCCAAACCGGGCGATCGCTGCTTTGTTCGCCGTTACCACATGTTTGCCGTGGGCAATCGCTTTCAGCATTAGCGATCGCGCAGGTTCTAGCCCCCCCATCACCTCCACTACGACATCAATATCAGGATCGGTTACGATCGCATCTAGGTCAGTGGTGAGGCATAGCTCAGGGGGAAGCTTCAGGGATCGAGGTTTGTCAAGCGATCGCACCCCTATTCGGCAAATTTCAATTTCTTGCAGCAGCGGATGCCGTTGAGCTGGATCTAGCAAAATCTCTGCCGTTCCCGATCCAACGGTTCCCAATCCTAGTAGACCAACCTTAAACGCCACAATTGCAACTCGCTGCGAGACATCTTCGACTCTCCAATTGTATGGGAGTTTTATCAGAGCAATGGAGCAAACTCCATAAAACCAGAGAAACGAAAAACCCCGGCACAAAGACCGGGGAATTAGTTGCATTCAGGAACATGCTTTAGAGGTTGATTAGAGAATAGCGATCGCCTGTGGCGCTAATTGAGCGCTCTTGTGACAATTCTGTGTCGGTTAATTCTGTGTCGGTTAATTCTGGGCTGGCAGGAAGGGCAGGAAGTACGTTCTCGAAAGTGTAGATGAGCAATCGCAATTCAATAAAGGAATTAATCTTCATCTACACTTTAAACTCTCTTGACAGTTGTACCCATTCAGATGCCATGGAATGCCCTAAAATATAGCTAAAAAGATGCTTCTGGCATTTGGAAACAACCGTTACTAGGCATCAGCATTCTGAGGATTAACCTTCTGAGGCATTTGATGTTTACTGTTTCAGTGTTTGCTAAGGTTGTATCCGCCAGCGCTTGCAGTAAATGTTAGGCTCTACAGGCGTTAGGCTCTACAGGCTGAAGCTCGCAGGCTGAGATGATGTAGATGTTA
>NZ_JCACIN010000089.1:0-22916 GCF_059504425.1 Drouetiella sp. | reverse complement strand
CTTCACCGTCCACTCTTTGAACTTCACCGTCCACTCTTTGAACTTCACCGTCCACTCTTTGAACTTCACCGTCCACCCTCAGAACCTCAGCACCCAATCCCCACACCCGATCGCCCCCACTCTAATCTCTACCTTCTCCGCCATAACCTTCGCCAGAGGCGTTTTAGGGTTGTGAAGATCAATCGCCATCCTCCTTGCTGTCAAATTTACGAAGGGCAGCATCACATCTCTCGACACTACGATATAGTTTCATGTTCTGGAATAACTGACGGGCATTTTCATAGGCAGAAATGATATCTTCCGGCTTTTGGTCAAGCTTTGCCATTGTGTTGCCCAAGTTAAAATAGGAAGTTGCTACTCCCAGTCGATCGCCGATTTCTCGCGCTATCTCTAACGACTGCTGATGAAACTCGATCGCTCTTTGACAGGGTCCCAAGGATTGGTAGGCAGTGCCCAGATTTCCTAATGAAATCGCTTCTCCCTGCCGATCGCCAATCTCTCGTCGAAGGCTAGGGGCTTGCTCATGGAAATCAATAGCTTGCAAGTATCGCCCCAAGTTGGAGTAAGCATTGCCCAAATTCAAGAGAGCATCTGCTTTTCCAAAGAAGGATCTGACGGTTTGAGCCAGGTATAGGCTTGCTCATAGCATTCCAAGGCAGCAGGGTAGTCATATTGCTTTGCATAAGCCTCTCCCAAATGGTTGTAGAGCGAAATTAGTAAGGGCGACTGAGAATCCTGCTGCTCCGATGCCGTAATCTGTTGCTGTAACTCCGCCAGCAGTTCCTCACTTTCAGCAGTAGGAGCTGCCAAAGGCATCTCTGGAGGGCGAACCTGCCCACAAACTCTTTACTATTGCGACAAAAACTCTACGACTTCCGATCGCGCCTCCCTCAGCCGCACCCCAATCAGCTCATCGGCTCCCGATCGCGCCTCCCTCAGCCGCACCCCAATCAGCTCATCGGCTCCCAACACCGTCACCACCGATCGCTCCCGCAACTCCGCCTCATAGTCCTGAATAATTTGCTGCCGCAGATTGCGATCGTCACATATGGCCATCAGCAGGTTTAGCGTGTTCTCACTGGCAGCGATCGACAACACCAGCTTGCGATAGCTCCGCCGATTTTCCGCGTCAAGGCTCGTCGTCATCGCCAGCACTCAAATATAGCAACGGATTCTTGAACGGATGAAGCGGATAAAACCCATCCCCTCATCCACCCATCCACCCCTATCCCCCACTCTCCTCCGGCTCAAATTCCCGATTCGCCTGCTGCCCCTGCATCGCCTCACCCACCGTCACATTTAGCTGATCGCCCAGCAGCAGCACCAGCGAACTCATGTATAGCCATAGCAGCAGCACAATCACCGCTCCGACCGCCCCATAAACTCGGTTGTAATTGCCAAAATGCCGCACATACAGGCGAAACAGGTTGGAAACGATCGCCCAAAACACCGCCGCCAACACCGCACCCGGCATAATCGGCTGTCCCGGATTCCAGTGGCTCGGCCCGTAGCGATAGATAAAGCCAAATGCCAGCGACATAATTAACAGAATGAGCGGCAGCGCCAGCCAGCCCCAAAATTTCAGCAGTTCCGAGGCGATCGAGCCGCTCTGGGATGCCACCACACTTGCCGTATTATTCACCAGCACATCGCCCACCAGCATCAGCGCCAGGGAGAGAAGCAGCATCACGATCGCCCCCAGGGTTAGCGCTAGTGCAACCAGCCTCGCCTTCCAAAAGGGACGCGACAGGCGCGGCGGAATTTGATGAATCTGATCCAGCGCCATCATGGCTGCTCCCAGCGCCCCCGAAGCCGTCCACAGTGCAAACAGAAAGCTGAAGGAAAACAGCCGTCCATCCTGTCCTTGACTCACCTCCTGGGCAAACCCCTGGAGCAAGCCCAAAACCTCTGTGGGGGCAACTTCGCTCACCTGACCTGCCAGCTTTTCAAAGGTGCTGTTTAAGGGACGAAATAAACCGATCGCCGTCAATACCGCTAGCGTTGCCGGAAACAGGGACAGCATCGCGTTATACGCCATCTCTGATGCTAGCCCCGGCAACCGTTGCTTAAACGCCGCAGCAATCGCCTTTCGCAGGGTTCGCCCGTTGAGATATTGAAAGAATTGGAAAAACCGCAGCGATCGCATGATGAAAAGAATAAAAGTTGACGGTTACAACCGTTATTATGCCAATCTCACAGAATTAAAACGGCAACTGGTGCGCCATTTCCTAGCCCAACTGAATCGGGATCATGACCTCAAAAGTCGTCCAGCCTTCCTTACTCTCCACCTGAATGGTGCCCTGCAAATGCTCGACCAGCTTTTCGACTAGCGCCAGCCCTAATCCTGTACCGCCCTGACTCCAGGGATCAGCACGGAGGCAGCGATAGAACTTGTCAAAAATTTTAGGCAGCTCATCAGATGAAATATTTGCCTGATTGCTGACTCGAAAGCTGATCCTAGGAGCAGCAGCAGGAGGTGCAGGGCTAAATATCAACTGATGCCGAATATCCAACTGAATCATGCCGCCCGGTTGAGTATATTTGCAGGCATTATTCAACAGCTCCGCCAAAACTCGCCGCAGCATTGCCTCGTTAGACAGAACAATCGGCAGGCGATCGGAATAGCTCATTTGAAACTGGTGTTGGCGATCGGCAAACCGCGCCTGAAAAGCCTCCCCTAGAGAAACAATCCAGGCTTGCAAGTCAATTTCCTCTAGCTCCACAGCGCCTATGGTCGCCTCTAACCGCTGCAAATCCAACAGATCGTCAATCAGACTTGCTTCGCGGGCAGCCTCTTTTTCCAAAATATCTAGGTAGCGCTGGCGTTTGTCTTCGGTAGAGGCAATCCGCAGCATTTGCACCGCCATTTTGACATTGGTGATGGGCGTACGCAGCTCATGAGAAACGGTGCTGAGAAAATCATCCTTGAGACGATTCAGCTTTTCTAGCTCCCACACCTGATTTTGTGCCGTTTGGTAAAGCTGAGCCTGACGAATAGCGATCGCACATTGGTTTGCCACCTGCTGCACCAGACGAATCTCAAACTCATGGAAAACGTGGTCAGCTTGGTGAATCAGCCACAGATCTCCCAATATCCCCTGGTCGGTACCCCCTTGATCCAGGCTACCATCCACACTTTTTTGATCCATAACTGGCGCAGATTGCGGATCAACAAAAATCGGGCAAGCCAGCATCGCCACTCTACCGCGATCGGCATTGGGCAAGAGCGAACAGAACTGTAAAGGGTGTCCCTGCTTGAGCTGCTGATAGATCTCCGGGAAATCATCCATCTGCGAGACGCGCCCTTGGCTGGTGGGGATCGATCGCGTAAATTCGTACCTGACCGTGGATGTACCTTGATCCAGGTCATACAGCGCCGCATTGCAGCCCCCCAGCTTCAGCACAAAGGTGAGTTCTCGGACTGCCGTCTGCAAAATTTGGCTGCCGTCTAAGGAATCGCGCACTTTGTCAGTGACCCGTTTGAGCATTGATTCATAGACCAGCGCCGTTTGAATCTGGTGGGTACGCTGCTGAACCTGCTCTTCTAGATCTGAGTTGAGCTGCTGTGCCCGTTGATACAAAATTGACTGTTGAAATGCGATCGCCACCTCAGCAGCCAACTGTTGCAGCGCCTCGACCTCAGCCTCTTTCCAGACACGATCGCCATCACATTGATGCACGGCCAGCCAGCCAAACAGACTCTCTTTCAAAAAAATCGGTGCAGCAATCAAAGCGTGAATTTGCTGACGTGCCATGAGCTTGGCGATCGGTGGCAGCAAATCTGCCTGATGCCGATTTTCAATCACCAAAGGCACTGCGTTTCTGAACAGACTCAACCATCGGCATACCCAGGCTGGATCAAGGTTGGCATGCATCACAGAGGACTGACTCAGCCGGACTGCCTCAGCAACGCCTACCGCCAAGTTTGGCTGACCGGGCTGAGGCTGACCGGGCTGAGGCTGACCGGGCTGAGCCTGATCGGGCTGAGCCTGAAGCTGATAAAAAATTACGCGGTCAGATTGCAAAAGCTCCCGCGCTGCTACAACAGTCTGCTCCAGAATTTCCGATGAACTTAGCAACTGCTGCAAACGACGAGCAATCTCTCTGACGACCCGGTGATGATCACGCGCTTCGATCGCAGCCTGATAGCTACACATCAAACCTTGGTTTTGCTGATGTAGGTTTGTTACCGTCGATCGCAAATCCGCCAGAGCTGCCGCCAATTCCTCCAAGAAAGGTTCTAGAGGCTGTTCAGGGAATGAAGATGGCATGTTGCTAGCAGCCAGAGTATGAGTAACAATACATCACTCTAGCAGCAATCTCAGTAAATCCACAGTCTAAAGACTACAGTTCCTAGCTCACAGCACTTTCGACCACTCGCCAATGCCGATTCTCTTCTACAGCCTGATTAAGCAAATGAAAGACTTGCTGACAATGATTGTTCACCTGAAGCGGCAGCTCTTCGTTTTTCACGACCAAGTTCATCCGAACTTCAGCCTCCTGGTGCAGCACTGGTTCAATCAAAATTTCTACTGTCACCAGCTTGGCGTATGTCACACGCCCTGGGATTTCACGAGCCACTAAATAGTCTTCCGATGAATAGATGACATTCATGCTGCACGCACGCAAAATCTCGACGAGCAGTTGCCAGAACCGATCGGCGGACACTGAGACTGTAAATAGACCTGTATAACGAGCCATAGGCAAACCTGGGAATACTCTTTCGTCCGAATCTTGCCCTCTGAAACCTTATTTCTCAAATTCTTAACTCTGGCGAATCGAAAACTCTGGCGGTTAACAATGGCAGACTCTCACCGAAAACTTGAGTCTTTTGAATCTACTGAAGCTTAAATTGAATCAAATCAAAGCAGATGCGTTTAGTTCAGAGTATAACAAAACGATGATATTCTCCAAATACTTCTGCTTTCTGTATCCTTTGACGGATATTTATTGCAGATATTTATCTATGTCGAGTATCTGTGTCGAGGGCGCTGCTCAAAGACCCAATGCCCTAAGGATGAGAAACCATGCCAGGACGGCTGATTGTGTTTGAAGGAGTAGAGGGTTGTGGCAAAACAACCCAAATTGCCCGATCGCAAACATGGCTTCAAGAAAGCGGTCTTTTGACAGCGCTACAAAACCAGGGAGAAGTTTCGCGGCTGATTGTGACTCGCGAACCGGGCGGCACGGAACTCTGCCAGGAAATTCGCCAATTACTCTTGCACCCCACCAGCCAGGAGGCAATGCAAGATCGCACTGAGCTACTACTCTACGCCGCCGATCGCGCCCAGCATGTCGCAGGATTCCTCAAGCCTCAGCTTGCCCAAGGTGCGCTGATTTTGTGCGATCGCTTCACTGATTCCACCGTAGCTTACCAGGGCTACGGACGCGGACTCGATCGCGGACTCATTGGTCAGCTTAACCAAATTGCGACCGATGGGTTGACCAGCGACCTCACCCTCTGGCTCGACCTAGAAGCCGCCGTAGGACTCGCCCGCGCCCAAAGTCGGGGAATGAGCGATCGCATTGAACAAGCCGCCCTTAGCTTTCATCAGCGCGTTCAGCAGGGTTTTACCGAGCTTGCCCAAGACCATCCTCAGCGGATTGTTCAGATCAACGGCGATCGCAGTGAAACCGAGGTATTTAGTGATATTCAGCGGGTTTTAGAAAAACACTTGCAGCAGTGGTACAAAATCCCTGCCTCCTAAGCCCCGCCCTATTCGCCCCGCCCCATTTCTCACCTCTCTCCATGCCCTTCACCTCCCTCCTCGGACAGCCGCAAGCGATCGAACTTCTCACCCGCGCCATTAACCAAAACCACATTGCCCCTGCCTACCTTTTTGTTGGTGCGCCCGGTGTCGGTCGGCAATTGGCGGCTAGAGGATTTGCAGAGTTGCTCTTAACTTCTCCAAACCCGGTTCATCCGGCAAAAACGTCGCTGCGCCAGCGCATCCAACAGGGCAACCACCCCGATTTGCTTTGGGTTGAGCCAACCTATCTGCATCAGGGCAGGCGGGTTTCTGCAGCTGAGGCGGCTGAATTAGGCATCAAGCGCAAGTCGTCGCCCGAAGTTCGTTTAGAGCAAATTCGAGATGTAGGGCGGTTTCTCAGCCGTCCGCCGCTAGAGTCAACGCGATCGGTCGTCATTATCGAAAATGCTGAGAGTATGGCAGATGCTGCGGCTAACGGGCTGCTGAAAACCTTAGAGGAGCCAGGTCGCGCGACGCTGATTTTACTGGCTCCCAGCGTTGAATCGCTGCTGCCCACGATCGTTTCTCGCTGTCAAAAAATTGCTTTTCAGCGGTTAGATACCCCAACGCTAGCTCAGGTTTTGACCCAGGCAGGTCATGGCGAAATCTTGCGGCAGCCTGACGTGCTGGCACTAGCGCAGGGTAGCCCTGGAGAGGCGATCGTCCATTGGCAGCAGCTTCAGACCATTCCAGAGGAGTTGCTGACTGCCGTTAGAGAGCCGCCTACATCGCTGCGAGCTGCCCTTGATTTAGCGCGGCAAATTGCCCAAGTCTTGGACAGCGAAACTCAGATTTGGCTAATCGACTATTTGCAAAATCGCTACTGGCATCAAGGGCGATCGGGCATTCTGCAATCGTTGGAAGAGGCTCGTCGGTACCTGCGGCAATATGTCCAACCTCGGCTGGTGTGGGAGGTTACGTTAGCGAAAATTAGGGACGAAAGTTAGATTCTGCTTTCGCCTTTATTTCCACTGCGAGAAAGGCAGCTTCACCAGATTAGAGTTGAGATATCGCGGATCGTCCGAGACTTCTTGCCCAATCCAGTCCGGTAGAGTGACTTGCTGATCTGGATGAGTTAGCTCTACCTCAGCGACCACCAAGCCCTGATTTTCGCCTACAAATTCATCGACTTCCCACAGCAGATCGCCGTAGGGAATTTTGTAGCGCGTTTTTTCGATCAAAGGTCGATCGCACAAAGTATCTAGAAGCTCTGAGGCATCTGAGCCAGGAATTTCGTACTCAAATTCTGATCGAGAGATGCCAGATGTGGCGCCCTTGATCGTGATGTAGCCCCGATCGCCCGCCAGACGAATCCGAACCGTGCGATCGATATCAGACACAATATAGCCCTGACGATAAACTGTACCCGCAGCCAGAGTGCGCCAGGAATCATTTTTTACCAAAAACTTTCGCTCAATTTCGATCGCCATGCTTTAAAGATCCTGTTCCAAACGTCAGAGGTTCATTCCCATTTATCCTATGCCCATCACCGAACCCACCACCATGCTGACGGACTACGCGATCGCTGTAGAAGCCTCTGGGTTCAGCATCCTGTTGTTTAGACTCGGACCGTTTCACCAGCAGGCCGCTATAAAATTTTGGGCGGCTGCTTTTGGGAATGTAGCTGTAGCCGCCGCTTTGGGTGGCACCTGTCATGGTTTTGCGCGGCTGCTTGAGGGTTCTGCCCTGGCGCTCTTGTGGAGAATCATGCTGCTTGCCATCAGTCTTGCAGGCTGTTTCATGCTGCTTGCCACGCTCAAAAGCAGTCTGTCTCGACGCTGGCAAAGAGAGGGGAATATGCTGGTAGGGATTAAATTTTTTGCTTACCTGGGCTGGGCGATTCTGCATCCGTCGCTAGACCATGCCTTTGTCTATGGGGTAGTCGATTACCTGTCGGCAATGCTGTGGGTGTTGCTCCTGGAAATAAGAGCCGTTTTTCACTCCCCGCGATCGCTCTGGATTATTGCCGGAATTCTGATGTCAGGGGTGGCGATCGCTTTCCAAACCAGCGGTGTAGTGCTGTTCAAGTATTTTAACCACAACGACCTCTATCACTTGCTCCAAATGATTGCGCTGTACTGGTTTTACCGAGCCGCAAGATTACTCAAAGATAGGTAGGTAATTTGGGGAAATCGTGAGGAAAATCCCCGCAAAAATAAGAGATCTCCACCCAGCGGCTTGACATTTTCAGGTAAAAGCAGGAAATTAGCCCTGAAAACATCTTTTTACTTACAAGACTTCATCATGACAGCATCAGGAAATGGCGGGATTTTAGCAGAGTTCAAAAAATTTATTATGCGGGGCAACGTCGTTGACCTGGCAGTAGCTGTCATCGTGGGTGGCGCTTTCGGTAAAATCGTCGAATCGTTTGTTGCAGACATCATAACTCCTGCAATCCTCGCCCCAGCCTTGCAAGCTGCCAACGTGGATGATTTGTCCAGGCTGTCAGCAGGCGGCATCAAATATGGTTCTTTTCTAGCGGCAGTTTTGAATTTTTTAGTGATTGCACTCTCTATCTTTCTGGTAGTCCAAGCGTTTGAAGCCGCCAGAAAAAGGTTCGTTCGTCAGAACGCAGCGGAAGAGGTTGCTCCGACCGATCCCATCGTCATCTCTCAAGAAAATCTCACGCACGCGGTCGAACGGCTGACTCAAGTGATTGAATCAAAGTAGCCCTGTAAAGTAGACCCATGAAGTAGACAAGTTCAGACAGGCGCAGCTTTGAGACTCCAGCTTTGAGACTTCAGCTTTGAGGATCTTGGGCGATCGGCTTTTTACCCTGATCTCTCGCTGCGCCGTTGACAGTACCTAGCTGCTGCCGGACATCATCAATGGCATCATTCAACTGCGCAATCTTATCTTCCAAACCTCGACGCGCTACTTCAATTCCTTGCTCAGTCGAGGCTTTGAGGGGACGCTTTTTTCCGGTGCGAGGATCGATTCTGGGAAAAGATTCGGCACCTGGATTCTCAGCTTGAGACAGCCGCGAGGTAACGACGACCCCCACGACACCGCCTACCACACCGCCCACGATCGCTCCTAAGAAAAACCCGCCGAAAAAGTTACTTTGCTGGCTCATAACAAAATCCTGCCATTTGCGTTCAGTCAGGGCAATTTTACGATGATTTTAACGCGCTCTGACGCGGGTTAAACGCCCAAGCGATCGGTAAACGCTCGGCAGCTAGGTGCCAAAGGTGCGATCGCCCGCATCTCCCAACCCCGGCACGATGTACCCTTGCTCATTTAATCCTTCGTCAATACAGGCGGCATAGATCACCAGTCCTGGGTAGGCAACGTTGAGCTTTTGTAGCGCAGGCGGAGCCGTAACTACCGAAATAATCCGCACATTTGCCGGATCAACGCCCCGTTTCGTTAGCTCTTCCATGACGGTGGTAATGGTGCCACCCGTTGCCAGCATTGGCTCAGTGATCAGCACATGGGCTTGGGGGGCAAACTGAGCCGGGAACTTATTAAGGTAAATGCTCGGCTCTAGGGTTTCCTCGTTCCGCACTACGCCAATGTGATAGATGGAAGCCAGGGGCAGCAGCGCCTGCGCCCCTTCCAGCAGAGCCAGCCCTGCCCGCAAAATGGGAATAACGGCGATCGGCACTTCTGGATTGACAAACGTCGCGGCACAGGGAGCCAGCGGCGTATTGACTGCGGTATCGATCGTCGGCAGCCAGTCTCGAATCGCCTCATAGGTGAGCCACCGCCCCAGCTCTGTCATGGCGCTGCGAAACAGCACGTCTGGCGTATCTTTGTCACGGGCGACGGCAAGCCAATGCTTGATCAGGGGATGGGGGGGAACGTAAACGCGCAGTTGTAAAGCCATTCTGGAGAGTGAGTGCAGATCAAATTTGCCTCATCATAACTCTGTACTTTGCCGTTAACCCAGCATTTAAGATTTTGGGTCGTGGGGGTGGGCAGAGTAGAGCTTGTAAGGGAACGATCGCCCATTCTAGAAATCTGGCGCTCATTATGCACACCATTCGCCTTACAAATAATCTTCTAGGGCAATTCCTTCAGCACCTCTGTCAACATAGAAAACAGTTCGTCTATGTGAGATTTCTCAATGATGAGAGGCGGCGACAGGGCAATAATATCTCCTGTGGTGCGGATCAGCAGACCTCGCTCATAGCAGCGAAGAAAACAGTCAAAGGCGCGCGCTCCCGGCTTGCCCAGTATGGATGCTAGCTCAATCCCGGCAACCAGCCCAATATTGCGAATATCGATGACGTGGGGCAGACCCCGCAGCCCATGCACAGCCTCCTCCCAATAATCAGAAAGTGATTGAGCGCGCTGGAATAGTCCCTCTTTCTCATAGATGTCCAAAGTCGCCATGGAAGCAGCGCAAGCGACTGGATGTCCTGAATAGGTGTAGCCGTGGAACAGCTCGATCGCATTCTCTGCCGAACCCTCCATAAAGGCATCGTATATGCCCTGCCGGACAAACACTGCGCCCATGGGCAACGTGCCGTTGGTGATGCCCTTAGCCACAGTAATCATGTCGGGAATCACCCCAAAGTAGTCGGCAGCAAAGCCTGTGCCCATCCGCCCAAAGCCGGAAATCACCTCATCGAAGATCAGCAGAATGCCGTATTTGTCGCAGATCTGCCGCAGTCGCTGAAGATAGCCCTGGGGCGGCACCAGGACACCCGTAGAACCCGCCACAGGTTCCACAATCACCGCCGCAATATTGGAAGCATCATGCAATGCCACGATCCGCTCTAGCTCATCGGCAAGGTGTGCGCCCCAGGCAGGCTGTCCCTTACTGAAGGCATTATGCTCTAGGCTGTGGGTATGGGGCAGATGATCGACCCCAGCCAACAAACTGCCGTAGAACTTGCGGTTAGGCCCAATGCCGCCCACCGAAATGCCGCCAAATCCTACGCCGTGATAGCCGCGCTCTCGTCCAATCAGCCTTTGCCGCGTTCCCTGACCGCAAACCCGATGATAGGCGATCGCGATCTTCAGCGCCGAATCCACTGCCTCAGAGCCAGAGTTAGCAAAAAACACGCGGTTCAGATCTCCAGGCAGCATTTTGGAGAGGCGATCGGCTAATTGAAACGCGCCGGGATGCGCCATCTGAAAAGTGGGTGAAAAGTCGAGGGTCATCACCTGCTTCTGCACCGCTTCGGCAATTTCGGGGCAGCTGTGTCCAGCATTGACGCACCACAAACCCGCAGTGCCATCAAGAATCTGCCGTCCATCCTCGCTGGTGTAGTGCATCCCCTGGGCAGACACCATGACGCGCGGCTTCGACTTAAACTGGCGATTGGCGGTAAAGGGCATCCAGAAGGCTTCGAGACTCTGGCGATCGGTTGAGGTAAAGGGGCTTTCTTGCATAGGTTCTGTAAAGTTGTCTGGGCGTAAGTTCTCTGGGCTGAAATTCTCAGCAGGCTCCTACTAAAATCCTGTCAGATTTTCCTAAGCGGTAGCAAAGTTTTTTGTTTCCTGTTATTTACCGCTGTGTCTCAAATATAGCGATCCCGACCGACAATGTGAACGGGGTTTGCTTGTTCTAGAAGGTTAGCGTGAACTTGATCTCTTACTCAAGAACTTAGTGATCATTTACAGGCGAATTAGGGCATTTCTAGAATAGAGCTACCCTTCATAGGACTTACATGATTAATTTCGATAACATCATTGCAGTATCCAGTTCTACAAGCGACTTCTTGCAAATCTTTAAAGACTCGTTCTCTGAAATAAATGAATTATTTTCAGAAGCACATGAGGTTATTCTTTCAGCTTGCTATAGAAATCCAGGTCTGTCTCCAAGCATGAAAAGTACCTCACAAATAGCCCTTGCACAGAGATGGCTCAAGAAGTACAAAAATAGCTTTGAGCGAAGAGTCTCGCAACGGGTGTCTAATCCACCTGGAACAGTTGCAGATTCCATAGTAGAGACAATTATTAAGGCTAGGCTCACAGGTTTAACGATTACACATCTTGAGCAGATAAAATACGCTCATAGGCTATCTATGTCAGCCGAAAATATTCAAGGATTGCTACTTGAAGAGTTTCTAGCCGAGCAATTAGCAGATTTCGGATGGTTTTGTTGTTGGGGTGAAGTGCTGCGCCATGTCGATTTTTGTCACAAGGACGGTTCTCTTTTACAGATAAAAAATCGCAGCAATTCAGAGAACAGTTCTTCATCGAGAGTTCGTATTAATCAGCCCATTGAAAAATGGTATAGAGTCGATGCACAAACAGGAAATTTTCAGTGGTCATACTTTAATCAGAAACATAACACTGATCAATTTTCTGAAGAAAGCTTTGTTGAGTTTGTCCGGAAAACTTTAAAGAGGAATCCTAGAGCTTTGCCTGTAGAAGTTGGCAATCCTTGGCAGTCCTCATCCAAATCTTCAAGACAAAGCTAGACAGAGTTGCTCTGCTGGTGAGTCGTTTATGGAGCCAATGATTTCGTTTGACCAGCTTAGATCATCTGTATTGTTATAGCGTGAATAAGGAAAGTTATTAAAGTCTGTAGTGACTTTTCCGTCTAAGTGACTAATTAACATCTTAGCAACGGCTCTTCCTAGAGAACATGGAACAGCATTGCCGACCTGGCGGTATTGATCCAACAAAGTCCCTTCTATAGTCCAGTTATCTGGGAATTCTTGTATCCGCTTATACTCCTCAATACTAAGAGGTCTGTCCTCTTCTGGGTGCGCTAGGTCTGTTGCAGGCATTGCTGGATGAGTGACCAAAGTTGGAGAAGGTTTATCCCATGCCAGTCTTCTGTAAAAGCCTGTCTTCCCGCCGCTAGCATGATAAGACGCTCCTAGCGCCTCTGCGTGTAGTTCTACAGGTAAATTCCGCCAATGTTGCCCTGGCTTTAACAGCCTGTAATATTTCAGCCGTTTTTCAGGAAATTTGACAAAGTGATGTCCTTCCTTTGGCAGACCTTCAAGAGCTTCTCTGAGCGTTATCCAATTCGGTAGTCCGTACAAGTTCTTCTGCGCATGGGTAGGCGTGAGATAGGGAAGCTTTTCTCCATCTCGACTACAAGTAATTATGACTCTTTCACGTTGCTGCGGTGAGCCAAAATTAGCGGCATTGTATAAGTTGAAGGAAACGCTGTAGCCTGACTCTTTGAGCCTACGAGTGATGTACAGAAGTGCCCCCCCTCTTTGTTCCTCTGGAGAGAGCTGTGGACATTGACTTCCTCTCAATTCATGGGGTCGATGTTTGAGTGGAGCAGATAATAATCCTCGAACATTCTCAATAACAGCAAATTTAGGTCTAAGTTCAATAATTAAATCGATGAATGTTAAGAATACATTACCTCGTTCATCTTTAAAACCTTGCCGTTTACCAGCACTACTAAAGGCTTGGCACGGCGGACCACCAACAATGACATCGATATCTTCTTGAGGAGTCAACCCTGCTTTTTCTCTAATCTCGCTAGCTGAGTAATCGCGGATATCGCCAATCAGCGCTACCTCAGGTTTATTAGTTTCGATTGTCCTTCGAGCTGCTTTGTCCACTTCACACGCAAGAATTACTTCAATTCCCTCTCTTTCTAGCCCTAAATCGAGTCCCATACAGCCGGAAAAGAAGCTTAAAGCCTTGAGAGCAGGTTTGGTAAAAGACCTTCTTGTGTGATCTGGAATTGCTAAACCCAATTTATGCTCTTTGCCACAATACTCGCTGGCTGATTCCGATGCGATTATCCACCTACTGCCGACCATATCTCCACCCAGTTCACCACTTCTGAGTAGTTTGCGAACATACTGTTCTGAATAGCCCAGCATTTCAGAGGTTTCTTTTACAGAGAGATAGCCAGTGGGCATAGATTTCGCAGCCGAAACTTAAGTTAGGTACCCTATATTAAAATGAGTCTATCAATTTCGCAAGTCATATTAGGGGCGTGTTTTAACGTGCGATATGAAGTTTAGGTTACTTGCCACTGCTGAGTACGATCGCTAGGCTGTATTCGATTTGGCACTCTAATCCGCTGTACTCCTATGGAAACGATCGATTTACTGCGCTCAGGTCAGCTTGCGGGAGTTAAGCGGCTTAATCTTTATGGCGGTTTAGCTCAATTTCCATCAGAGATTTTGGATTTGGCAGACTCTTTGGAAATCCTGGATCTGTCAGACAATTGCCTGAAGTCCTTGCCCGATGAGTTTGCCCAGCTAAAGAAACTCAAAATCGTTTTCTTTAACAACAATGCGTTTGAGGAAGTTCCAGAGATTCTTTCACAGTGCCCCAATCTGTACATGGTCGGCTTTAAATCTAACCAGATTAGAGCCTTCGCAGAAAACGCCCTATCGCCAACCGTCCGTTGGCTTATCCTCACTAACAACAGGCTGGAGCAGCTTCCTAGATCGATCGGCAAACTGACAAATTTACAGAAGCTCATGCTGGCGGGAAATAAGCTGCGATCGCTCCCACATGAGATGGCTTTGTGCCGAAGCTTAGAGCTAATTCGGCTGGCGGCAAATCGGCTTGAGGCACTTCCCGACTGGTTATTTACCCTACCGCGCCTGTCCTGGCTGGCTTATTCTGGAAATCCGTTCTGCGATGCCATTCCTGTGAAGGAGCGATCGCTCCCCCATGTAGATTGGGCTGAACTAACGCTGGGAGAAACGCTGGGTCAAGGTGCGTCTGGCGTGATCTCTAAGGGAACTTGGGCTATGGAGCAGGGGGCTACTGGGCAACCTCAAGAAGTTGCCATCAAAATATTCAAAGGTGAGATCACGAGTGATGGGCTTCCTGCGGATGAAATGCGCGCCTGCATCGCTGCCGGATCGCACGAAAATCTGGTGGGGTTGCTTGGAAAGGTAATCAATCACCCTGAAGCGACAGGGCTGGTATTGCCTCTCGTTTCACCTGACTACCGAAACCTGGGTAAGCCTCCAGACTTTGATAGCTGTACTAGAGACACTTATAGCCCAGATACAGCTTTTTCTGTGCCTATGATTTTGCGGATTGCTCAGGGAATTGCTGCTGCTGCCGCGCACCTCCATAGCAGAGGCATCATGCATAGCGATCTGTACGCTCACAACATCTTGGTGAACGAAGCAGGACATAGTTTACTGGGAGACTTCGGAGCCGCTTCTTTTTATGATCTGAGCAGTTCAGGTCAGGCGATCGAGCGTCTGGAGGTGAGAGCCTTCGGCTGTCTTTTAGAGGATCTGTTAGATCACTGCAAACCGGGGGATGCTTTTTCTCAAGCAGAGTCTCCGATAAGTTCTCCAATAAATTTTCCAATAAGTTCTCAAGCAGGGGCGATCGCCTCTCTACGGGGCTTGCAGCAAGACTGTATGAATCCAGTTCCCTCTATGCGTCCACTGTTCATCCAAATCTGCGAAATCTTAGTCACAATTGAGCAAAAACTTTGACTTGTCTGCGCTATTGCTGTTTGTTAAAGGTGCGCACCTTTAACAAACAGCAGGGAGATAGGACAGGCATGACAGCTATGACAGCCATGATGAGCAAGGTTGAACTGGTTCGGGGTCGCTGGATTTTCACAGGAGACGACACATTAGTCGATGGCGCGATCGCCATTCAAGCGGACAGCATTCTGGAAGTAGGAAATTGGGACAGCTTACAAGCCAAATATCCCGATGCGGAAGTCCATGGCTCCAGCCAGTTTGCCGTGCTGCCAGGGCTGATCAATGCCCACCACCACAGCAATGGAGTTCCTAACTCGCTCCAGGGCATAGACGATGATTTTCTGGAACTCTGGCTATTTTCTAATATTGCGCTGCGATCGCAAGACCCCACCTTAAAGACGCTGTTGAGTGCTGCCGCTTTGTTGCAAAGCGGCGTAACAACGGTGCTAGATGTCTGCACTGTTTCGGGGACACCTGAGGAGAGTCTGGTGGATCTGAAGGGTCGGCTCCAGGCATACGAGCAAGCAGGTTTGCGCGTTGCCCTAACTCCAGGTGCAACCTACAGCAGTTTTTTGGTGCATGGAGAGGGAGATGATGATGCCTTTCTGGCTAGCCTCCCCACTGCTCTGCGTCAGCAAGTTCAAAAGCTGGCGATGATCCATCAAACTTTGTCGCCAGAGGCTTACCTGGGGGTGATCAGCGATTTGGTGATCAGCTATCAGTCCCATCCTCACATTTCTGTTTGGTTTGGACCTCCAGGGCCGCAGTGGGTAAAGGACGATCTGCTGGTAAAAATCGCCGAAACCGCAGAACGCCTGAATACAGGTATTCAAACCCATGCCGTCGAATCACTTTATGAAAAGCTTGCGGGTCCTCGCAGCTACGGTAAATCCGTAATAGCCCACCTGCATGATCTGGGGGTACTTAGCCCTCGCTTTTCGATCGCCCATGGGGTTTGGCTCAGCGAAGCGGATATTCAAATCTTGGCGGAAACCGGAGCATCCGTCAGCCACAATCCCAGCTCCAATCTGCGGCTACGGGCTGGAGTTGCCCCCCTAAACCAGATGCTGCAAGCGGGCGTTACCGTCGGCTTGGGGATGGATGGCACAACGCTGGGGGACGATGAGGATATGTTTGCTGAAATGCGCTTGGCGACAAGGCTGCACCGTACTCCTCAGCTCAATAACCCTGCGCCCACCTTTACCGATATTTTTCGGATGGCAACTGCGGGAGGTGCCAAGCTTTTGAGACAGCCCACCCTCGGCAAGATTGCCCCAGGGTATAAGGCGGATCTGGTGCTGGTGAACTGCGATCGCATCACCTGGCCTTGGGTTTCACCGGAAGCAAATCCGCTGCATCTGATGCTGATGCGCGCTCGTGGAGCAGATGTTGATACGGTGCTGGTAAACGGCAAGGTGGTTCTGCGCAACGGGCAACCCACAGGATTTGATCTCCAGGCGATCGGGCAAGCCGTTGCCGAGCAGCTCAATGCGGCTCCCAATCGTGACCAATACTATACTTTGGCGCAGGAGGTGCGTCCTTACCTGGCTCAATGGTATGCAAATTGGGAGGTGCCACAGCTAGAACCCTATGCCGCTTTTAATGCACGCAAATAGCGCCAGGTGCGGCATAGGGATGTCACGAAACACGATCGCCAGCCTTGGAAACTACAGAATCTCTCGGCTACGAACGGGCTGAGGAATCACCTTGATCAACACTGAGTAGAGAACAGCCGCTGCAATAACCCCATTCAGCGGCCCGATTCCCAAATTAGCCTGACCTGAGAAATAGGCGATCGCTGAAGCTGCAACATAGGCAATGACGCCTGACCAATTGAAGGCGGGTTGCCGAGTCTCCAGAGAGGGAAACTCTCCCCGATGCCTAATCCAAAAGTCTGCCATGATAATACCGCCGACCGGAGGAATCACTGCCCCCAGAAAAATCAGGTAATTAATGAGTCCCTCGTAGATACCTGTTAAGGCAAACACCAGCGCCAAGGTGGCTCCGCCCAACACAAACGCATGGCGCTTAGTAGTGCGGAAGAAGTTAGTTCCCGCGACTGAGAAGGCGTAGATTGTGTTGTCTTGCGTTGTCCACACGTTCAAAATCAGCAAAATCAATCCAAAAAACAGCAGTCCTTGCTTTGCCATTGCCTGGATCAAATCTTCGGTGCCGTACACGAGCGTGCAAAATGCGCCTGTAAAAATCAGCAGACCGTTAATGAACGTGAACGCTAGAAGCGTGCTCCAGACCGCATTTTTAGCAGAGTCGGCAAATCGACTCCAGTTGGTTGCCTGCGTTCCGCCAGAGATAAACGTGCCTATGGCGATCGCCAGCGCTGAGCCAAAGGACAGTTCTTGAGTAGGCTGGAGAGCGAACAAATTACCCGCATCGCGCACGCCCAAAAACAGGCTTACGGCAATTAGCACCAGCATAGCTGGAACCGCCAGACGACTCAGCCAATCCATCGCAGTGTAACCAATGTAAGCCGTGACGCAAAACCCGTAGGTTGCAACCAGGACAATTATCCACGTAAAGCTAGGGGGTAAGCCCAGAAGATTCGTCAAAGCATCAGCAATGAACGCATTTGTTACCGCATACCAACCAATCTGGGTAAACCCCAAGATAAAATCGACCCAACGAGAGCCAATATTGCCAAAACTAAACCGCGACATCAATACCGTCGTTAGACCGCTTTTGTAGGCAATGTATCCCAGTGCAGCGCAGTAAGCCCCCAGGATCACGTTACCAATCACGACGATCCAAATAAGGTCAGTAAAGCTAAAGGCAGGGCCAATTTTGCCCCCGGCAATCATGGTGGTAGAAACTAGCGCAAACCCCATGAGTAAAGGTGCGAGTGACCATACAGGCTTCCGTGCAGTCATAGGGACTGCGGAAAGGGGATAATCTTCGGATGCCTGGGTTGAACCCTCTGTCTCAGTGATTAAGCTCATTTGGTATTCACACTCCCCAGCGTAAGAATTAGAATTAGGTTTTATTCTTATGCTTTTTTGATTGGCAGACTGTGTTTAAAGCGACACTAAAATTTCTGCCCATTGAAGTCCTATGGCTAAACCCAACTTTGACCGGAGGAGCGTTCTGAATAGTATAGGGATTGGTAATCGATTAATTTCAAGACCAATACTGAACGCTGGACAAAATATTACAGTGCTTTGCGCTTAGTTAAGCGTGTGGATTATTTTTTAGAAGCCGCACTCCGCACGGCTTCTAAAAAATAGCTATGGTTCATGCAATTGCAAATTGCTGTAGTACTTGGTATCAACGCTTGGCAAAGTCAGCCGGGTTTTGATCTCGCCGATGCTGAACAGGAATGGGCGCACCCTGGCGATCGCCCACTAACGCCGCCGTCTTCTCCAGCGATTCTCTCAGCCGCTTGGCAGCATAGATTGACATATCGCGGGGAACATTGATGCGATCGCGCAAATATCGCAGGGCGGCATCCGATTCTGGAGGCGGCAGACAAACTTGCCCAGTCATCAGGTGAGTGAGGGCACACCGTAAGGCTTCGTCAATCAATCGATCGTCAGCAGGGTTGACGCGAATAATGTTGGCACGATGCCTGATGACGCGATAAAGCGCCTCAGTGCGAGAAGTCTCTGGCTCTGGGTATGCCACATCGGGTAGCCCCTGCCAAGGACCTTGATCCACGCGAGCTTTGTTGATTTGCATCTGCGGCTCACCGTTTTCCCAGCAGCCGCCCATCTGAGGAGGCAAATCATGTGCATGGGTGTGGAAGTCGCTTTGGGTGCCCCGGTAGGTGGGTCGGCTTTCCATCGCTGCAAACCAGTCAGACAAGCGAGGATTGGACTCTCGCAGAGAGTAGCCTTTGTAGTAGTAGAGGCTGGCATTCATACGTTCGACATAGGGCGTGAAGATGACGTCAGCAGTGCCAAACTCCTCCAGGAAATAAGGTCCAGCCGTGCGGCTCAGGGCGTCTTCGACCTTGGCAACCACGCTGGTGAATTGGTCGCGGCTCCCCTGCTCTTGCCGAGCCGAGCTAGAGGGACGGCAAAGCCAGCCACACCAGGCTCTAAACAACAGTCGCTCTAGCTGTCGGAGAGGCAGTACGGCAGGATCTTTCATGCCTAATCCTAAAACGCCAAAAACCTGCTCTAGGGCAATCAAAATATCGTCGCTTTCAGTAATGATGCGATCGTCTAGCGCAATAGCAGGCAGCATTCCTGAAGGCACCTTACGCTTGTACCACATCTCCTTCTCGCCGTAGCAAAACATCGTCACTTTTTCGATGCGGTAGGGAATCTGCTTTTCCTCCAGCCATAGCCAAACTTTCTGGCAGTAGGGACACCAGGCGTGATTATCGCGGTAGAGCGTCACCCGCACGTCGGCTTCGGTGCGACCAAACAGCCGCAAGCGAGATTGAGCATTAGTCGCACCATTGACTGGATCAACTAAATAATCCGCTAAGGCTTCTAGTTCTGACCAACTGAGAGGGGCGATCGGGGTAGATGTCATTTTGAGGATGAGTGGGTTTTATAGAGGCTCTGCCTATGCTAACGATCCTACAGGATGAATAGGAGGGGCGATCGGGGTTTTCACAGGAAGGGCAATTATTTGAGCGTCAACCTAGTATCAGTAGATCGCAAATTAGGGTTTTGTGGCGCGCGCCACAAAACCCTAAAAGCTGGAGGACTTTGCAATCTACTAACACCAATTTAAGATGAGATAGCAGATGATTTTCGAGAGCCGCGCTCCGCGCGGCTCTCGAAAATCATCTGCCTTGTTTGGGTCTTAAATTGGTATAAGTATCAGTCTTTTTCGGACACCGTTTGAAACTTCAAATGTTCTCTTCCCCATTCACAAAGCGTCTGCAATACAGGCACTAGACTCCAACCATAGCTGGTAAAAGAGTATTCTACTTTAGGAGGTCTATCTGAATGGACAACTCGAAGAACAATGCCATCCTTTTCTAGTTCACGAAGCTGTTGCACCAACATTTTTTCAGTAATTTCAGGCACCAACCGCTTTAATTCACTAAATCGTTTCGGTTTATGTCTCAAATGCCAGAGAATCAAAATTTTCCATTTGCCCCCCAGGATTTTCAGCGTCGTTTGAACAAATACTGTACCCTCAGGCTCAATCTCTGACATAGCCCATCTCCTAAAGGCGGCTTACAAAAAAGTAAGTACTTCCAAAAAAGTGAGTATCAGTATATTTTTGTAAGCACTTGCTTGTAAACACCTAGCAGCAAAAATTAGCAGCAAAAAGGTAACTCTGAATGGAAATAAAGAATACGGTAGCGTTGGTCACAGGTGCTAATGGAGGTATTGGCAAACACTACATTGAAGCGCTACGAGCAATGGGAGCCTCCCGAATCTATGCAGGAGCACGCAATCCAGACACTCTAGCTGACTTAGCAGCCATTGACCCCCAGCAAATTATTCCTATTTCGCTAGATATTACTGATGAGCAATCTGTCAGAGCAGCAGCTGTCGAGTGCAAGGACGTAACTCTGCTGATCAATAATGCTGGAATTGGGCTGCTCAAAGGGTTTATCTCTGTTGCTGATCTCTCTAGCGCCAGAGCAGAAATGGAGGTCAATTATTTTGGCACGCTATCAATGTGTCGTGCATTTGCTCCTATCTTGAAGGCAAATGGGGGTGGAGCGATCGTCAATATGCTTAGCATTCTGGGCAGAATCAATTTCCCCATGAACGCCTCTTACTGTGCTTCTAAAGCGGCAGGTTTTATCATGACGCAGGGCATCAGAGCTGAGTTGGCAGCACAAAACACATTAGTGATTGGAGTCATGCCTGGAACCGTAGATACAGCAGTCAGCCAAGACTTTCCTCCCCCTAAGGTCGCTCCAGAGGTAGTTGCCCAAGAGGCTCTACAGGCTGTGATTGATCAAGTTGAAGATGTTTATCCCGGTGAGCAGGCTAAGGAAATGGCGGCGCAGCTCCTTAAAGATCCCAAAGCACTGGAAAAAGCGATGGCAATGATGCTGCCTCATTAGACATTAGAGCGATCGCAGTAAATCGAGACTATTATCAAACCTCAGTAGATCGCAAACCAATGCCCACGCTAGAAATACTCGTGTCTGATCCCCCTCAATCCCCCTAGAAAAGCGATTCTCTCCAAGATTGGCACAGACCATAAGCAAGTGGAAAACAGTGAAGCATTTCACCTCATGGTGGGGACTGAGTCCGCATAACGAGAAAACGGGAGGTATCCCTCATGTATCACTCTATGGAAGGAAAAGTATCTTGTAAGTATCATCTAGCTGAAAATTTATCGTTCACAGGACATTCGCAGTAAGTCAGGGGTGTTAAGGAAAGATTGTGAATACTAAATTACCATCTAAATAATGCTAGATAGACATGAAATGGATGATTCCATAACTGCTGAAAGCTACATAGAGTGATACCTAAGGGATATGTGTACACCGGGAAAACGCTCCTTAAGTAGTAAGGGTTGAAACCCCTATTCTAAGGTGCCGATTTTACAAAGTTTAAGTGAAAAAATTCTGGGTTAGTGAACCCAATCTTTTTACTTCAATCAAATCATAACAAATACGCTTCTTAAGTGTCACACTCTCAAATATTGGAGTATTTCGATCGCTCTCTGATACGGAACTTAGGCAGATTGTAGCACCAGAGAGCGAGGGACTTTGGTGTAAAGCTACAGGTTACAGACAAACCCCTTTTAGAAGGAGCTATTGTACCGAGTGTCACGGGCAGCTAGGTGAGACACTCATTAAGAGTATTAGCTAGTAGTCTACCAAGGAACTTTACTTAGCAAGGTCATTTCTGAAAATCTGCCTGTTGGATGACCACTACTTCTTGCGATCGGGATAACTGCATGTAGACTCAATCGAAGCTTTTCACATGCATTTAAGAATTTGTTCTTGTTGTCGCAAAATCTGATTATAGTTTTCTCTGATGTCCTAAGCATCTACCTGTGGAAGACGCAACACCAGAGAGACTTAGCCGCTCATGCATCTTGCACAAATGCTATAAAACCGTTTATCTAGGTGTATGTCTAGAAAACAAGAAGTTAAAATTATATTCATTCTGTGTATTCTTCTACTTCTGTCAGTGCAGTTGTAGTTTGGTTCTGAATTCTAAGAAGCTCAATAGCTTTATCAAGCACTTTTTGTACTTTTGCTAACTTCAAATCATATGATTGGATGCGTGCCTCCTTGATAAATTGCCATCGAGCTGGTATCGCATTCTGTACACGATAGCAATCGAACACCCACCGTATTTTCCGAATTGTGAAATCTTCCCTTGATTCAAGCCCTCTGCTGATTTCTGTAGAAGTTAGTGGAAGTTTGCTAAGTCGTTGACGTAGGGAACTGTTTGAACCTAATTCTCTTGTGATTTCAGATAAAGAAATCTTTTTAGGATAACCAGGTTTGCTTTTTATGCGCTCAATTATGCTTGGTATTTGATTAGATAGTTGGACATCACAAGCACTCCAATCTACTATTGCCTTTCCAATTCGCTTAGGAAAGCTCTTGTAAGAAGCGCTGACTGGTAAATTTGCTTCTAACCACATTTTATCATATCTGTTCAGCCAAGAGTGAAGACGACGGAAATTATTGCGCATGAATGTCCTACCTTTACTAGGATAAGCAGCTCGTGCAGATAACCACTTCTGGCGATAAAGCTTTAATTTCTCACTATGGTCCGATTGATGGATTCTGTTTAGAGGGAGTTCTGGACTCTCAATAAGCCTACTCCTACTACCGTTACTTTTTCGAGGAAATGGCAGATTTAAACGTGCAGCATAGAACCCATTTGACATCTTCCGGCTTCTGCTTTAAGGTGCTTGAAGCCGTCTA
>NZ_JCACIN010000088.1:0-169898 GCF_059504425.1 Drouetiella sp. | reverse complement strand
CTCCACCCACCCAAACGGCTAACTCCTCCTAGCGTTTTTGAATTTGGAATTGCTGCTCTGTCTAGGAGGGACGCTCTATATCCCCTCTAGATAAAAACTTATCTCCAAAATCATTAGCGTCTGGTTATTTAAGGAAACAGAGTCGTTGTCACAGATTGCAAATGGCTTAACCCTCGCATCGCACCTTGAATTAGCCGAGTGGCAGCGATCGGCTTTTTGAGAAACTGTGCTGCTAGCGCCCAGGAGTCAAGCGAACCATCCGCTCGAAGAGCAGAATTTAAGTCAGGAATATCGTGATGATGGCTGTCACTCACGACCCGCAGCATTGCCACAGAAATACCTGCTTGGCGAAGAGACTCAATCACGATCGCCCCTTCCATATCAACGACATCTGCATGAAACTCTTGTCTTAGGCTGTGTTTTTCGGCGGCTGTACAGATGACGCGATCGGTTGTTAAAGCGGTGACTTGATTGATTGCCAGAATTTGTTCCAGACTGCGGGTTAGCTGCTCATCACAGAGATGTAGCGCATCCGATTTTTCCTGAAGACAGCTTTGGTAAAGAACAATATCTCCAACTTGATAGTGAGGGGATAAACTGCCACAAAGTCCCATGAGCAAAACCCGCGGCTGAGGAACATCGAACTGGTTTCGTTTGAGTTGTTCTAGCGATCGTCTCAAAGGCTGCCAACCTACTGACACCGGGAAAACAGGCGGCTTGTCGCCATTCAATCCTTGGCAAACGGCTTTATGCTCCGCGCCTTGAGGCACGATAATTGCATCAATCAGCGGGTTAGGCATAGTGGGCAAAAGTGCCGCATCGAAATCACGCATTGAGGCTGTTATTAACTCGAAAAACTATTAACTTGAAAAGCTATTAACTTGAAAAGTTATTAACTCGAAAAATTTGTTCGTACATTGTTTGGAATTGTATCAAGACGACGTCAGTTCTGCTTCGACTGTCTGAATTGACTGTTTCCCGATCTTGGCTAGACCCGTCAAAGTGTCAATTTATTTAGATTTCACTGAGATTGACAAAACTGGTGCAATTATTATTCAGGCTTTTTAGTCTTCAAAGCCGACTGATTTCAAGCTTTGGCTGTAGTCAGATGACTCGCTAACAGAGCAAATATTAAGCCATTCTGGAAAAGCATTGTAGCTCCTCTAAAAGGCTGATATGCTGCTCACCAGATTGACCTCAGAGCCTTCTAAACCATTGTTGAGTTCTTCTTGTGAACATCTGTTTTTTAATGTGGCTTTGGTCAGAAAATAGGAGATTCATAATCTTATGTGATGTTTTCTTCGGCATTTTTTAAGAATTTTCTGCGCTGCTGAGTGCAACAAACCCTGAGTAATCTGGCAGCCCCTGCCGCTGGAGTTCAAAAACGATCGCCTGTGCCCTACCGCTTTGCAGTGAAAGACACTCTGAGCATGTTGGGGGATTGGTAGCCTACTGTTTTGCCTGTCTACTAACAGTACACACTACTAACAGTACACACTACTAACAGTACACACTACTAACAGTACGCAAACCCACCGACCCATGGGTTGGGGGACGGCAACAGATCGGAGTTTTGGTGGGTGGTGTCCACCCTACAGAGCCATCTACCTCGTTTAAGTTACGCCTGTATTTACTGGAAATCTATTGGGAATATGAAAATTCAAACGGTTTTACTGTCTGCTGTCACCTCGTTTGCTGCCCTGGGTTTTGGGACTGTGGCTAAGGCCGACACGGTGCCTGCCCACTGCGACCTCTAAGGCCCCCGCGACGACTACGCCTACCTGTCGAGCAACTGTACCTTCTCTCAGCGGCAGGGGCATATCGGCATTCAGTTACAAACCAACGGCACGCGCTACGAGTTTGACCCGGCAGCCAACGCTGCTTCAGGCAACTTTAGGGATCAGCACGGTCAGGCAGTCTACCGCCAGAGCGGATTGGGCGACGCGGGCACCATTTTTGAATTTGTGGATGGCTCTCGCCTCTACGTTTACTGGGACAGCAGCACCTCCTATGGCACGGGGCCAGTGAGCCAAGGTCAGGGCGGTAGTCGCGTTGCCACGCTGGTTGCCCACGATCGCGGTTCTCAGATCAACCTGCGTAATGAAGCGACTAGCCGCTCTCGCGCCGTGGGCTACGGGCTGGCGGGCGACCAGGTCAACATTCTGGAGTGTGTACAAGACCGCGACACCGCTGGCAGCGACCTGAACTGGTGCAAGGTGCAGTTTTTAGGATCTGGGGCGATCGGTTGGGTGCGTAGCGACTTCATCATCTTCCCCACTGACGGTGCGCTGTAGTCGATCGAGCAGCTTCGATGGTTCGTAGGGTGGGCACCGCTTACTCATGATGCAGCTTACTCATGATGCAGCGGCTTGCCACCTTCACCCCTTATTCCGACATTCATTCCTTTGTGAGATTGACCATGAAACCTCAAGCTATTTTTCTGGCGACAGCTTTGCTTTTGGGCGCAACGGGGATTGGCCTGCCCGTTGCTGCTGCCCCTGCCCCAACGGCTCCGCTACTGCTGGCGCAGTCTAAAACGCCCCAGCGCACCTACATGACTCCCCAGCGCGACCCCAACCAAATTGCCGTAGACATCACCGATGGCGAATTTCGCGTCTACGGCATCATGCAGCGCAGCTATGGCAACTTCTATCTCCTGACTACCAGCGGCGTGCAGATCACCTACAACCGCGACACGGGCAACGTGCTGGTGGTCAATTCCGTCACGGGCACCGAGTTCTATAACTACACCTTCACCGAAGCAGGCAGAGCGGGAACCCCGGCGCGGAGTTCCAGTGCCCCCTCAGCAACGCCCCGCACCAACCTGTCGCAAATTGCCAACAACCAGATCGCTGCCTACATTACCGAGGGTGAGTTCGCCTTCGATGGCATGCTCTACCGCACCTCAGGCAATACCTTTGTGGGCGAAGATGGCCGTGTGCGGGTGATGTATGACCGGGGCGCTAGTCGCATTGTGATTATCAATGTGGTCACGGGCACAGAGTTCTACAACTATGTCTACAGCGCCACCAATGAAGGTGCGCTGTAGCGATCGCCCCTCTGAATGTAAAAAATTCCTTCCTCTCTAAGATCTTCCTCTCTGAGATCTTCCCATCTGAGAAGGGATACCGAGAGCGGGTCGGGTCGGGGCAACTCTGAAGCCTGCCTCGCTCTCCGCAAAGGGGATTTGCCTGACTCAGCTCTCAATGGCAAAGGAATTTTAGGAGGGAGATGCTTTTCAGCGCTCTCTTCAAACGACTTGACCGCGATCAAAACGCCTTTAAATCTGATGCCTACTCAGTTCAGACGATGCCTCACCATAGCACTAGCCTTTGCTATCGCCTTGGGCTGCAGTTTGGCGGTGAGCCAACCCAGTCAGGCTCAGTTTTCGCTGCCTGATGGTTTTGGTGTCAAAGGGTCAGTGGGGCCACCCCAAGGGGTCGTGCGCTACGGCAATCTGGAGGCGATCGCCGTCGAATCGCCCCTCAGCGCCACCACGCTGTTTACTATCGCCTCGCCCACGGTGTATGACCGATCGCCGGATGCGGTGGGCGATCGCCAGACCGTCGAACAGCGAGCCGAAGAGATTCAGGCCAAGCTGCTGCTGCTGCTAAAACGACCCATGAATGCTGAAACCTTGGTGTTTGAGGTGTCGCAGCTCAACAATGTCACCGTGGTGGATGTCCGGGATAACCAGTTTCCCCGCCCCTTGGTGCTGCTGTCGGTGACGGCGTTTGATGCCGACTTTAACGGCCAGCCCATTGACCAGCTAGCCGCTCAGTGGCGCAACATTCTAGAAGGCGAACTCCGCAATGGCTTAGCAAAACTGCCCGATGACCAGCGCCGGGTGAATCACATTTTGCTGGGGCTGCTGCTGCTGACCGTTGGGCTGGTGGCGCTCAAGTATGGGTTGTGGAGACGGCAAAAGCAACTGCGGCGGCAGAAGAAAGCGCTGCGGGCGGCGGTCTCTGAGGCAGCGGCACCCGCCGATCTGCCAAATGCACCCGTAGCCCAGGCACGTACTGCCTTTTTGCAGCGGCTTCCGCAGGTTTTTACCCTCGATCGCCAGCTTTCGGCGCTGGATTTTCTCCAGTGGCTTTTGTTTTGGCTGATGATTTCGGCCTGGTACATCGGCTTTGGCTGGGTCGCAGTCGTTTCGGCCTACCTGATTCGCAATCAGTTTAGTTATTTGAATGTGCCGCTGCGGCTGCTGCTGATCTGGTTTTTTGCTGGGCTGGCTATTCGCGTCAGCCGCCGCCTGATCGACATTGTTCTCAATCGGTGGAAACCCTTCGATCGCGTGGATTTTTTCGATTTTGGCGATGCCCAGCGCCGCCAGCTCCGTAGCTCGACGATCGCCGGGGCAGCCAAGGGACTGGTGACGATCGCGATCGCCCTCTCTAGCTTGCTCTCGGCGTTGGGAGCCTTGGGGCTACCCACGGCTTCTGTGGTGGCGATCGGCAGTTTGGCAGGTCTGGCCATTACCTTTGGCTCCCAAAACCTGATCAAAGACCTGGTGAATGGCTTCTTTATTTTGGCCGAAGATCAGTATGCGATCGGCGATGTCATTGACCTGGGAGCGGCCAAGGGGCTGGTGGAAAACCTCACCATGCGGGTCACACAGCTACGGAGCGGCAACGGCGAACTGGTGACGGTGCCCAATAGCAGCATCACCCAGGTCAAAAACCTGACCCGCAACTGGTCGCGAGTGGAATGGGCGATCGATGTTGCCTACCACACCGACCCTGACCAGGCGCTGGCGGTGCTTCGAGAGGTCGCCCAAACCCTCTACACCGATCCCAACTGGCGCGACAAAATATTGGCCGAGCCGACGGTGCTGGGCATCGACAATGTCTCCCACAGTGGACTGACCCTTACTACCTCGATTCAGACCAAGCCAGCAGAACAGTGGGCGGTGGGTCGGGAATTTCGGCTGCGGGTGCGGCGAGCCTTGGCAGAGCAAGACATCGAGATCGGCATTCCCCAAACCTACTCGCTGGGTTCGTCGGGGAAGTTGGGCGATCGCCCCGCACCTGAAGGAATTAACTCCGCGAACAAACCCTGCTAATGGCGCTAGCCCCAGTTCAAGCCCCAGTCCAAGCCATAAACCTGCGCCACCGTCAGATGTTCTCCTGCTCTCACTTTTTTCTACCCCTCCCTAAAACTCCACTATGACTCACCCCTTGACTCGGTTTATCGGACTTACTGCCCTGAGCGTTGCTGTCGCCACCGCCACGCCAGCTCTGGGCAGTGCCCCCACCAGCCCCGCCTGGGAACCCGCCGACTGCGGCACCTTTGGACTGATGCCCCTCGTATCAGCCCTGTCGGACTGCGGCTACGTGACGGTACCCGAACGCCACAGCCAGCCCGATGGGCCGACTATTCAGGTGGCGGTGGTCAGAACCCGTAGCATTGGTGACGCCCCCAGCCCAGACCCCTTGTTTATCGAGCAGGGCGGCCCCGGCGATACCACCATTGGCATCTTTGCCACCAAGGGGTTGCCCCTGCTGCCGATTTTGCCCAGGATTTTGCAAGGGCGGGACTTGGTGTTTGTCGAAGAGCGGGGGACTGAGCTGTCGCGCCCCTTCTTTGCCTGCCCTGAGCAAACCGACCACAACCTGGCTGTAGCCCGTGACGAAATCGCCCCGACCGATACCCAATGGATGGTGGCCTGTCGCGAACGCAGCCTGACGGAAGGCATTAACCCCAACGCCTTCAACACCATCGAAAATGCCGCCGATATCTATGCGGTGGCCGAAGCCCTGGGCTACGACCAGTTTAATTACTACGGGGTTTCCTACGGGACGCTGCTGGGACAGTACGTAATCGAACAAGCCGAATCGCACCAGGCGCAACTACGCAGTGTGATTCTAGATGGGGTGGTGACCACCGATGTTGACTTTAACCTAGCCAGTACTTACACCTTGAGCGGGGCACTGCGTAACCTGTTTGCCGCCTGCGCCGCCGATGCCCAGTGCAATGCAGCCTATCCCAACCTAGAAAGCACCTTCCTGGCGTTGCTCGATCGCCTGCACCAGAACCCCGTTCCCTTGACGCTGACCGCTCCCACCGCCGAGGTGGAAACCACGATTGATCGCGACGAATTTTTGTTGACCTTTGAGCCATACATTGCCAGGAGCGGCAACGCCCCCACGCTGCCCAAAAATATCTATCAAGCCGCAGCAGGCGACTTTAGCTGGCTGATGGAAGATCTGGTTGGCAGCCTGGAAGCATCAGGTGCAAAGGGCATGTATCACACCGTACTCTGCGCTCGGTCGAACTCAGTGCAGACGGAGGCTGCAACGCTGTTCCCTGCCCCCTATGAGCAGCTCATTCCAATAGGGCTGAGCGAGAGCGCCAGCGTCGATCGCTTCTGCGAGATTCTTCAGGTCGAGCCAGAGGCACCCTTTGCCTACGACAACACCAATATCCCCGTGCTGGTGCTGAACGGCAGCTACGACCCCGTCACCCCCCAAACCTATGGTGAGAAGGTGGCCAGAAATTTTGAAACGGCCTATGTGTACACCTTTCCGGGGGTTGGGCATGGGTCGTTCTTTGCCCCTGCCGATACGCCAGCAGGGCAATGTGTGGCGGCGATCGCCACCGATTTTCTCACCGATCCCCAGCAGACCCCCGATAGCCGTTGTCTGACCGAGGTGAAACCCATCTTTGTCTACGAGTAGACCCGTCTTACCCTTGACGTTCATCTAGCCCCTATGAAACTCCTTCGACGCATCTTACCGCTGGCTTTGGCGGCGATCGCCCTCACCCTAGCCACTCACGCCGCCGCCATCCCCCCGCCCCCCGAAGGCTCTGCCCGCGCCTACCCTACGGAGTTTCCTGTGTCAGAACCCGACTACACCAGCAAGCGCCTGCGCGACTTCAGCCCCTTTGAGCCAGCGCTGGCGAACCTCTCCGCTGAACGGCGCAGCGCATTAGATGCCCTGGTGCTGGAAGCGACGATTCCCCAATTGCAGCGGCTCATGGCCAGCGGCGACCTCACTGCCGAAGAACTGGTGGTCTACTACCTCGATCGCATCCAGCGCTACGACGTGAATCAGCTCAACTCGGTGATGGAGCTGAATCCAGACGCGCTAGACATTGCCCGCAACCTGGATGCTGAACGAGCCGAGGGCAACCTGTGGGGGGCGTTGCACGGCATCCCGGTGTTGGTCAAAGACAACATCACCACGGGCGACCAGATGCACACTACTGCCGGAGCCTACGCCCTGAAAGATTGGCGGGGCGATCGCGATGCCCAACTGGTCAAAAATCTGCGCAACGCTGGAGCCGTCATTCTCGGCAAGGCCAACCTGTCGGAATGGGCGAACTATGTAGACCCCGCCATGCCCAGCGGCTTTAGTGCATTGGGCGGCCAAACCCGCCATCCCTACGGCTCTTTTGACCCCCTCGGCTCTAGCTCCGGTTCGGCGGTGTCGGTGGCCGCAAACCTCGCTGCCGTCAGCGTCGGCAGCGAAACCCAGGGTTCCATCATCCGACCCGCCGCCACTAACGGCATCGCGGCTCTGAAACCCACCCACGGACTGGTCAGCGGCGACTACGTCATCCCCCTGGTGGACTGGATGGATGTGCCAGGGCCAATGGGTCGCACCGTTACAGATGTAGCCACTCTGCTCGGTGCCCTCACCCACACTGACGAAGGGGCAGAGGAAAATCCTGACCCTGCCGTGGCGGAGTTGCAAAGCGAAGACTTTACCCGGTTTCTCGACCTGGAGCGAGCCAAGCAGCGGCGGGTGGGCGTGGCCGTGATTCCGGAAAGGACGATCGCGCAGCTAGAAGCCTTTCTCGCCAACCCGCCCGATGACCTGTCAGCGGAAGTGCGGGCGGCCTTGCCCAATGCCATCAAACTATTGCAGGCGAACAATCAAGTGGCCAAAGCGGCGATCGCCGCCCTCACCCAGCAGGGCATTGCCGTCGTCGAGCTGGAGAACGACACCGTACCCCAAGCCCCGGATGCCAACGCCGCCCTGCCCCCCGGCTTCAAAGCCTCCCTCAATGCCTTTTTGCCCACCCTGCCCAACCCGCCCGTTACCGCCCTAATCGATGTGGTGTCCTTTAACTACGCCGATCCCGCCAACCGCATTCCCTACGGGCAAGACCATCTCTCCACCGCCCAGCGCAGCGATAGCCCCTCTGCCGCCTACACCAGCCTGCGCGAAACCCACCAAACCACCGCCCGCGCCGCCCTCGACCAGTTCTTTGCCGACACAGGCATTGACCTGCTGATCGCCAGCACCCAAGCCTACGCCGCCGCTGGCTACCCCGCCCTCACCGTCCCCATCGGCTACGCCGAGACGGGCGAACCTCTGGGCGCTTACCTAATTGGCAAAGCCCTCAGCGAACCCGATCTGCTGGCCGTGGGCTATGCGATCGAGCAAGCCACCCAAGTCCGCCAGCCCCCCGATCTGGACAAGACCCTAGCCACCTTCACCAACCTCCACCACGCCGTACCCAGCCCCCAATAACCCGCCCCCAATTCTAAAACTCAAAACTCCTCACCCCTCCCCACCCACCCCACCACCCCATCACCCCATCACCCCACCACCCCCATGAAACCCATCCACCGCACCCTCCCCCTCCTCACCCTCGCCGCCGCCCTCGCCACCCAGATCCCCGCGATCGCCCAAACCCCGCGCTACCCCCTTACCGTCATCCCCTGCCCCACGGTGCTGCCCCCTAACGAAGTGGAAGGCGAAACCATCACCTGCGGCTTGTTCACCGTGCCCGAAAACTACGCTGAACCCAACGGTCGCCAAATCGACCTCACCTACGCCGTGCTGCACAGCCGCAGCCTCTCCCCTGCCCCCGACCCGATCATGGATCTGCGCGGTGGGCCGGGAGGCAGCACCCTGGCATCGAGTGCGTTGGAAACGCGGGCGAAAATCTATGAACCCCAGCGCCAAACCCGCGACATCATTGTGCTGGATCAGCGGGGTACCCAATTCTCCAATCGGCTGGGCTGTGCCCCGGTGGTGCTGGTCACCACCAAGGTGCTTTTAGATCCCGATAGCCAGTACGCGGGCACTCTCGATCCGCTGCGAGAGCAAATGCGATCGCGATTTCCCAATGCCGAGGACGACGCACTTGAAGCCTATGCCGCCTTCGATCTCTGTGCCCGCATTTTAGAAAACCAGGGCAACGACCTCAGCAACTACAACACCCCCAATAGCGCCCAGGATGTGGTGAACCTGACCGCCGCCCTGGGCTACGGCCCGATCAACCTCTACGGCATTTCCTACGGCACCTACCTGGCCCAGCGGATTATGGCCAACCACCCCGATCGGGTGCGCAGCGCGGTACTCGACTCCACCGTGCCCGTGCAGGCCAACAAGTATGAAGCGATTGTCCGCGACATAGAGGTCAGCTTCCTCAACCTGGTGGAAGACTGCGAGGCCGATGCCGCCTGCGGTGCTGGTTACCCCAACCTCAGCGATCGCACCGTCGCTCTGCTCAACCAGCTAGACCAAGCTCCCCTCCCCCTGGCCGAACCCATCACCCCCCTGAGGCCACTAACCACCCCCATCGATCGCGTCTCCGCCGCCGAGTTTGTCACGCTGATTACACTGATGAACAACTACCCCGGCCAGATAGCCCCCTACATGCCGCTAATTGTCCAAGAGCTGGAGCAGGGCATCACCACCACCTTTGCCGGGGTGATTACCGGGGCGCTGTTCAGCACCGCAGCCAACCCACCAACCTTTGAAGCTTCGCCAGAGGCCTACCGCCTGCAAGCGCGCGATTTCGAGGCCAAGGCGGAGGATGTGTTGCGGGCTAGGGCAGCCGCCGCCGAAACCAGCCGCCCCGCCAGCCGCTGGGTACAGCAAATCCGAGCCGTTGCTGACACTCTGCCCGAATCAGAGGGGGTGCTGCTGTTGATCAACTTCTTTGGGGTGGGCTATACCGAGACGCCCCGCAACCGGGAGACCCTGCTTGCCTTTGTGGCAGAAGAATTGGAGGGCGACACCGCCGCCACCCTCACTGCCGCCGTCCAGGCCATGTCTGAGGTCGAAGTGCGCCACGTGTACGATGTGGTGTCGGCTCTCACCGACTCCTTCTCCCCGGTCGATGCCGACATCACTACGGGCATGTTTCGCAGTTTAGACTGCCGCGAACTGGTGCCCTTTAGCGACCCGGCCCAAACCCAAACCCACTACGAAACCATGCTGATGCCTCAGCTCGGTGCAGGTCGGGTAAATGCCGCCCAGCAAGCCTACAACCTCTGTTCCTTCTGGCCCGTAGAGGCGGCCCCGGCGGGTGAACACGCCCCGATCAACAGCAGCATCCCCACCCTGGTGCTGCAAGGCCGCTACGACGTGCAAACCAACACCGAAATGGGCGTCGGGGTGATGGAGGGGCTGCGCAACGGCACCTTTGTGGAGCTTTCCAGCACGGGTCACGGGGCGATCGTATCCTCCCAATGCGCCAAAGATATTGGCGTGGCGTTCGTGAACGATCCCGATCGCACCCTCGATACGAGCTGCACCGCCGACCTGTTCCCAGAGTTTGTGCTGCCCCCCACTGAGTAAATCGGTGGTGCGCCGCGTCACCCGTGGCGCACCCAACGTCTTGCCGACCCTAAACTTAGTGTTGATAGCTCGATCAGATGATCGAGTCATCCCAGAGATCATCGGCGTTTACCATAGGCAGGGTAAACGCCGATGATCTACCGCAGCAGGCAAACCGATCGCAACAAACATTAACCTCAGCTCGGTTGATCCCCTAACTCCCTAAAATGAAAGGAACCTGATCCCGAAACTAAGAATTCTTTATGTCCGTAACCGTTGCCGATATCATGACTGCCGATCCGATCGTCGTGCAGCCTGAAACGCCCCTTAGTCAAGCCATTCAAATCTTGGCAGAGCGCCGCATTAGCGGGTTGCCCGTTGTCGATCAAAGCGGCAAGCTGGTTGGAGTCATCTCCGAAACCGATTTGATGTGGCAAGAGACGGGCGTTAGATCACCCGCATTTATCACGATTCTGGATAGCGTGATTTTTCTAGAAAACCCTGCCAAACATGAAGAGGAGCTACATAAGGCATTGGGGCAGACCGTGGGCGAAGTCATGACCAAAAAAGGCATCATCACTATTGCCGCCGATCGCTCCCTTCAAGAAGCGGCTCAGTTAATGCGCGATCGCAATGTTCGTCGGCTTCCAGTTGTTGATGCGGCAGACCAGGTGGTGGGCATCGTGACGCGAGGAGACATCATTCGTCATATGGCAGCAAATCTGTAGGTCAATTCACCCTAAGCCCGCAAAGTCATAGCAGCTTAAAGTTTTTAATCCCTTTGAAAAATCGAGATTTATGATATGAGCGTTAATCCTGAGTCCGTGCAAGAGCTTTTGAGTTCAGAAGATTTTGGCAAACGGCTGAGCGGAGTCAATCAGCTCCGACAGCTTGACCCGGCGATCGCTTTCGAGATGATTCAGCAGTCTGTGAATGACGGCAACGTGCGGGTGCGCTATGCGGCAGTCAGCCAACTCTCCAGCCTAGGATTGCAAAACCCGACTCTGGCGCTAGAAATCTTGCGCCGCTGCTTGCTAGAAGACCCCGAAGCCGACGTGCAGGCAGCCGCCGCTGACTCAATCGGCGCACTCAAACTTACCGACGCCTATGAAGACTTAGAGCAGCTCTATCACAAAACTCCAGAATGGCTGGTGCAGTTCAGTATTATTGCGGCATTGGGCGAATTGGGCGATCGCCGCGCCTTTACTTTACTCAATAGCGCCCTCACCTCCAGCGTCGAGCTAGTACGGACGGCGGCGATCGGCTCTTTAGGAGAATTGGAGGACGATCGCGCAGTTCCCCTGCTGCTAGAGTTTGTTGCCGACCCTGATTGGCAGGTTCGCTACCGAGTCACGCAAGCCCTGAGCCACTTCAAGAGTCCTGAAATTCGCGCGGCACTGGAAACCCTGAGCCACGATGAAATGCCGCCCGTAGCCCAGGAAGCTAAGGCGTATCTAAATGTGTGAATAGCCTGACTTCACAAATACTTTCTACTTCTGAGCTAAAACGTAAAGCTTGAGTGAAGTGAACCTCTGAGGGCATAGCAATCTACGTGATTTCCGGGTAAATTAAGTGACATGGAACACAAACCCAAGCGGATTTACTGAAGTCAGAGGAGATTTTAAGCCATTGCGTTAGGGGCAGCGTTTCATATCTACAAGTTTTAGCGGGAGTCTTTCCCCTTCGAGCTTTGCAAAGCCCGAAGGGGAATTTTTTAGGGGAGATGATTTTTGAGAGGGAGCGCGGAACGCCCCACCCAAAATGTCCCCGTCCTAACCGCCTTGGCGGCTGCCACAAATCATCAATGCTCTAAAAAATTTAGCGAATGGAATGAGACAACCGCTGTAAGAACGTCCGACAGCCCATCGAAGAATCAAACAAATGCAGATCAAAATGTTCAGATAGATCCTCACACACCTTGACCCCCCGGACGCTGTTGCCGCGACTGTCCAAAAGCGGTGAGAAGATGGCGATACCGATCTGGTCAGGCACTACCACGATAATGCCGCCCGAAACGCCACTCTTGGCAGGCAGCCCGATCTTATAAGCCCACTCTCCCGCAAAATTGTACATGCCGCAGGTGTACATGACGCTGAGAATATCGCGAATGTAGTTAGGCGCAACAGCGCGATCTCCAGTGATGGGGTTCACGCCGCGATTGGCAAGCGTTGCCGCCATTACCGCCAGGTCGCGGCAGTTCACCATAATCGAGCATTGCTGAAAGTAAAGATCGAGCGCTTCCTCAATCCGGGCATCAATCATGCCGAAGTTGTACATCAGGTACGCCATGGCGCGGTTGCGATTACCTGTTGTTCTCTCGCTAGTGAAGGTTGAAATATCCACAAAAATATCGTGCCCGATGTAGCGCCGAAACATATCCAACATGCGGTTAAGGCGATCGGTTGGGCTAGTTCCTTTGATCAGGCTAGTGGTGGCGATCGCCCCTGCATTCACCATTGGGTTATAGGGACGCTTTGACTGCTCATCTAGGACAATGGAATTAAAGGCATCCCCGGTTGGCTCTACTCCGACACGGGTTAAAAAGTAATCGCGCCCATGGTCTTCTAACGCCAGCCCCTGCACAAATACCTTAGAAATGGACTGAATCGTAAAGAGCTGCTCGGCATCGCCCGTGGTAAAAACCTGTCCGTCCACAGTCGCCACACAAATGCTAAACCAGTCAGGGTTTGCTTTCGCCAACTCTGGAATGTAATCGGCAACTTTCCCGATCGTCAGAGATTGGTGCTGACGATGCAAATCTTCTAGATAGGCCTGAAATTCTGCTGCATCGTTCTCAAAAATGGAGTCGTGGATTGAAGGGGAATCTTGGGTCGCCATCCCGTTATTTTAGCGGCTCTGCTGCAACTGGCTACGATGAATCACAGCTAGGGTGAATATAGCCCGTTTTGCCACTTAGAGCGATCGCCCATCTTTAAGCCACAGCTACTCTCCAGCAGCTTACCCATAGCCCCATCCACATTTGGACTTTACCCAAAAAACAAAATTGGAGAGCGGCTGCCCTCCAACGCTAAAGACTCTCTAAGCCTTTAATCTCTCAAGACTTATAAGCTGGTATCTTCTACTGCACTGACTGCTGAGGCAGGTAGGCGATCGGATTGACCGCACCCGCATTTTTCGGATGCACCTCAAAATGCAGGTGAGGCCCTGTGCTGTATCCCGTACTGCCCATCTCGGCGATCTGCTCACCCTGCTGCACACGCTGACCCTCACGAACCATACTTCTGTTCAGGTGAGCATAGCGAGTAAAGCTACCATCTGGATGAACAACTTCCACCATATTGCCGTAGCCACCAGAGTTCCAGTCAGAATACTGCACTACACCACTGGCAGCAGCATAGATTGGAGTACCTGTATCGGCAGCGATGTCAATTCCCGCGTGCATTCTACCCCAACGCCAGCCGTAGCCAGAGGTGAGTAGACCTCGCGTTGGCCAGATGTAGCCGTTAGAACGCGATCCTTCAGGCAGAAAAGCTTCCGCACCAGGGAGAGGCGGTAGCTCTGGCGAAACGGTGCGACCTGTCACAGGTTGACGCAGCGGTGCATAGCTCTCTGAACTGATGGAAGCTGCTGCCACAAGGTCAGGCTCAGCGGCAGCCAAGGGAGCGACAGGTGATGGAACAGAGGAGGGTAAAGCAGCAGACTGCGGAGCAACCGTGTCGATAGACTCACTACGTGCTGTCACCATGACAGGCTGCTGCGCAGGTCTTGTAGCAATGCCACCTTGATGCTTTGCCCGCAAAGCTCTTACCTCTGCCAAGAGGTTCTCAACATACCGAGGAGCCGCCTGAATAGCATCCGGCGAACCCAAAACTTCGCGCTGCACTGCCGAACCAGGTTCAGCAGATTGGACGGCAGGAGTGGCAGCGCGAGGGGCGATCGCCACAGCCTGGGGTTTAACTGCAACTGGCTGAACAGGAGCTGTTGGCACATTAGGAAGCCGCAGAACTTGACCCACGAAAATTACATTCGGGTCAGACAAGCGGTTAGCATCGACCAAGGCAGACAGTGGCACATTGTGCGCCTTGGCAATTCGCGCCACAGTGTCGCCCAGACCTACCCGGTAGTCTTGCGTCTGTGGTGCAACCGCAACTTGCTGCACGGAGGGCTGAACGACAGAAGGTTGAGCTGTAGCAGACGGCACCTCAGCCGCATTTGCTGGTTGGATAGCATCGGAGGCGATCGACTGAGGAGCAGGCACGTTCAACGAGTCGCTCACTCGAATCCAGTCTGGATCAGACAAATTATTCGTCGCCGCCAAAATGCGCTCAGAAACACCGTGCGCTCTGGCAATTGCCGCGACAGTATCTCCAGGCTGAACCCGATACTCTTCAGTTTTTTCAGATACCTGGGAAGCCAATGCGATCGGAACTTCTACTTCGCTAGTCGCAGCCGCCGAACCTTTCACATCCTCAGACCGCAACTCCGCCAGACTATCTTTTAACTTGTCTCTCTGTTCTCGCAGACGAGTCAAAGCATCTGGTCTGACTGGCGCTTGGCTCAGATCAGCAGAAGCAACTAGCTCCGGTGAAGATGCTTTCAATGCTCCATCAGCACGATTCACAGGAATCTTAAGCACTTGCCCTGGCTTAAGTAGTGCATCAGCAGCTAAAAGATTGGTAGCGCTAATGTCTTGAACATTGACTCGATAGCTGCGGGCAATCTGAGAAAGCGTTTGCCCTTCTCGCACCACATGTTCAACAGTGACTGTTGAGGGAAGAACTACAATCGAACCTGGTTCAGAAACGGGCAGGGCTGCAATTTGCGAAAGCGATTGCGCTGTAACTTCCGTACCTTTGGGTTCGGCTGCATTTGCCCCATCATCTCGATGAGGCAGAACCAGACTAGATGCTCCCACTGATAGAGCTAGACCGAACATGGCAGCAGAGGTGCGTGCCCGACGGCTGACTCCCGCAGAAATCTGTTCGGGTTGCTCTGCCGTTTCACGGGGGGAGCAAGAAACAGGCTTGACCTTCCGCAGAAATTCTCGCTTCAAGAATGACCTCCTAATGAGCAGCGTTTAACTATTCCCAACCGATCTAATCTATGAATCTCTATGACGGGAATCACATAGAGCAGCGATCGAGATCACAGACGTTGCCGTATGACTAGGTAACATTACCTTTGCTCTTTTTGACTTAAACAAGCTTACACCAGTTAATGAAAAATTCAAGACTTGCTTATTTAGGCAGGTTGAATCTTTTAAAACATTGATCTGGGATTGCGCCTGAGCAGAACAGTAATCTGGGTTTATTAATCTTCAAGGGCACAGTGTACACCACTTAATTAATGTCCGGCATCTGATGATACCAACATGAATAGAGTTGAGAATCAGCGTATCAAGGCATTTTGCAACTGCTAATCCTGATTCCTAGAACCTTTAGCCGCAAGCAGTTCTAGCGGCTAAAAAGGGCTGATATTCAAGATTTCAGGGGGTGAAAAACCCGTCTGGAAGGCAATTTTTTATTTCCTATCAATCACGGCTTGATAGCCATAGAAGACGGTTGATTCTACGGTTGACGATGTTACTTAAGGCTGTATTGGCTACATAGAATTCAAGAATCCCGATCGCTGAGGAAGCCTTGAAGTAGAGCGGGATTACGCGCTAGTACCGCCCTTTCAGCGCCAGTGATTTCACGCAAGCTTCGATAGAAATTTCTTATGGTATTTCAGTAGATTTTGTAGTGCAGATGACTGAAGCGCTTTTACACCCCTACAACCGTCTAACTTAAATATCTTGTTTTAAAGAATTACCCAACAGTTTGTTCGGTCTTGATTGAGTAATTCTAGAAAGCATTCGCGAATGCATATATATAGATATAGAAGTCGGCAGATTTCTCCGAACAAAGTTTTAGTGATTAAAAATAAACTATTCGACTCAATTTCTTGTGGCTACAGCAGCGCGATCGCCTTTTACGGAAATCTAGAATTTTTTTTGAGATGATGATGCTCTGTGTTTTAGAAAACCTAGCTTAATTCTAGAAAACCCAGCTGACGACGCGCTTCAAATAAGCCGATCGCTACGCTAACCGAGAGATTGAGGCTGCGAACGCCCGTCTGAGCCATAGGAATCCGGACTACGGCATCGCAATCGGCTAAAACATCGGGTGGCAGCCCGGTCGTTTCACAACCAAACAGTAGCCAATCGGTATTTTGATAGTCAAACTTTGTATAGCTATATGTTCCTGAAGTGCTAAATCCAACTTGGCGACCTGCCTGCTGCTGCTGGTAAGCCTGAAAATCGGCTAGGGTCGGGTGATAGCGCAGATCGACATACTGCCAGTAGTCCAAACCCGCCCTTTTTAGATAGCGATCGCTAATCTCGAATCCTAGAGGCCCAACCAAATGGAGAGCGGTTCCTGTTGCAGCGCAGGTTCGGGCGATATTTCCTGTATTCGGAGGGATTTGAGGATTAACTAAAACAATCTGCGGCATAGGATAGGTCGATTTAATCTGATTATGAATAATAGACAAAATATTGACGCTGATTGGGTTTCAGACATCAATCTACAGAGTCTCTGGGTAATTATGCTTGAGAAAGCCGGATAAATTGAGGAGAAATTTGTCCGAGCTAGCGCTGAAACTTAGCTAATATGAAGTTTCCATGAAGGAATTGAGCGATCGCCTGATATTTTCTATTGAGCCACACTGATAGCTATCCTGACGCGTTAAAGATAGCTGTCGCCAGTTTACTCAAGACATTTAAGGTGGGGCGCGAAGCGCCCCACCTTAAATGTCCCCGTCCTAACCGCCAAGGCGGTTGCCATATTCCTAATACAATTCCCCCGTGCCTCTCATCAAAGCACAGGGGATATAGGGAATATATAGAGAGAGCCTCAAGTTTTTTTGACTAATAATTGTCTAGGGGTGCGTCTGCATGGCCGCGGCTAATCTGCTGTGGCTGTCAAAGATTCTGCGGTAGAAGCAACGCCATCGATCGCCAAATCCGCTTCCAGCTCTGTTTCGATCCGCAGACGATCGCAGGGAATGGTATCAGCCAAAATAGCGGTTGCCATCATGCCGCAGTGAATCTCTACCTGAGCCTGAGGCAACGCTTCAAAAACTAGGCGCTGACCTGGAAAAACCACCCGTTCAAAGTACCAGTTAGGAATATTGGTGATGCGAGCAATCTGAATCTTGCTAGTCGCATTGACATAGCAGCAAAGAACCAGGTCACTTGAAGAGTCGCTTGGCAGAGGATCAAAGACTTGGGACATAACGATGCAGGAGCCTTAGCTTTGTGAGCTTGTTATATCTAGACCCTAGCATTCCCCGATCCCCAGTAGTTGTAAAAGCGACTACCAACGTTCGGCTTCAATTTTGAACTCATCAGAGCAAAATGAATAGATTTTTACGTGCCGACTTCTCAATCTGTATTGCAATCCCTAGTTTGTGCAGCCCGCTAAAGAATCTTTCATGCAGGTCAAGAAACTCAGTGGTATCGTGAAGTTATATGAATCTAAATTTCATAATTCTCTAAATACACGGCAGTAGGTTTTCAAGTTCAACTAGCATCAAAATCTGGCTAACGGGCAGACCGCTGCGATCGTTAGCGCTCTCCAGCTTCTCTATCCACAAACTTGTCCTATGAGCTTGCAAGCCAATCAGAGTCAATTGAGTCGTCTATCCAGAATTGACCCACTGGAAAAAACCTCGCTGGGAAATGTCTCGTTGGGAAAGGCAGGCGATCGCATTCTCTACGTTCGCTTGCCTTGCAACCCCATTTTCCCGATCGGGGTCGTTTATTTGGCGGATCATGTCCACAAGCTATTTCCGGCGATTGAGCAGCAGATTCTCGATCTGGGCACAGTTCCGCCGTTAGATTTTAATGCGGCGCTCGATCGCTCCATCGATCAGTTTCGCCCGACGCTGCTAGTGTTTTCCTGGCGAGATATTCAAATTTATGCGCCTGTGGGTGGACGAGGCGGCAACCCGCTACAAAACGCCTTTGAGCTTTTCTATGCCCGCGATCCGCTGCTGAAGCTGCGCGGCGCACTGGGCGGCTTGCGGATGGCAATATCTTATTACGACGAGCTATGGCGAAATTTGGGCTTAATTCGTCGAGGTCTAAAGCGCGCCCGACGCTATCGTCCAGAGGCTCGACTCATTGTAGGCGGCGGCGCGGTTAGCGTCTTCTATGAGCAGATGGGTAAAATTTTACCCAAAGGATCGATCGTCTCAGTCGGCGAGGGCGAAACGCTGCTGGAGAAGCTGCTGCGCGGCGAGGATGTTTCGGGTGAGCGCTGCTATGTGGTAGGTGAAGATCAGCCCCGCGATCGCCTCATCCATGAGCAGCCCACGCCCCTAGAAAAATCGGCTTGCAACTATGACTACATTGCCCAAATCTGGTCAGATTTTGAGTATTACTTGCAGGGGGGTGACTTTTATATAGGGGTACAAACCAAGCGCGGCTGTCCCCACAACTGCTGCTACTGCGTCTACACGGTGGTAGAGGGCAAGCAAGTTCGCATTAATCCGGCAGAGGAAGTCGTTAAGGAGATGCAGCAGCTCTACGATCGCGGCATGAGAAACTTCTGGTTTACTGATGCTCAGTTCATCCCGGCACGGCGGTTCATGGAGGATGCGATCGAGCTGCTGAAGAAAATTCTAGAGACAGGCATGAATGATATCCACTGGGCGGCTTACATCCGGGCAGACAATCTGACTCCAGAGCTGTGCGACCTGATGGTGAAAACAGGCATGAACTACTTTGAGATCGGCATTACCAGCGGATCGCAGGAGCTGATTCGCAAGATGCGCATGGGCTACAACTTGCGAACCGTCTTGCAAAACTGTCGCGATTTGAAGGCGGCGGGATTCAACGATATAGTGTCTGTCAACTACTCGTTTAATGTCATCGACGAAACCTTTACTACCATTCGCCAGACGATCGCCTACCACCGAGAGCTAGAGAGGATTTTTGGAGCCGACAAGGTGGAACCCGCCATTTTCTTCATCGGCTTGCAGCCCCACACGCACTTAGAAGACTATGCGTTTGGCAAGAAAATCATTAAGCCGGGATACAATCCCATGAGCGTCATGCCCTGGACGGCGAAAAAGCTGCTGTGGAATCCGGAGCCGCTCGGCTCTTTCTTTGGCGAGGTTTGTCTGCAAGCCTGGGAGCAAAACCCCAACGATTTTGGGCGCGAGGTGATGCGAATCCTGGAGCAAAAACTGGGCGTAGCTCCGCTGGAAGAGGCTCTGAGTGCGCCCGTTTCACCTAAAGCCCTAGTTTCAGTCTAGAACCTGTTTTCGCTGTACCTGCTTTAACGAATCTCTTTTAATTCCCTTTTACTCCCTAACGTTCCATGCTAGAAGGCTCTATTCTCGACAAGCTGCGATCGGCCCACCTGACCCATCATCCTGATAAACCGCCTCTGAATTTTGGGGTGTATTACAAAAATACGCTGGTGGCTCTCTGTCATGCCCTGGAAGACGCGATTCTGGATGCAGACTATTCGCCGCTGATGATTACCGCCTTTCAGCGGGGCAAATGGTATCTAGAAGAAGCCGATCGCTATGGCGAAATTGCGGGGCGATCGCGTCAGATCGTGATTTTGGCGGCACCAGACGGCGGCTTTGGCGATCACCCGACCAGCCAGCGATCGAATGTGGCGTTGGTGAGTTTGGAAGAAGCTGATCCGGTGGCACAGGAATGGCACTTGGTCATCTTATCGCCCAACTACACGGCAATGGTGCTGTGTCAGGAGCTATCTGAAGCCGACTATGGAGTTGCGGGTTTTCCAACAGAAGATTTGGAGCGGAAATTTTACGGACTCTGGACGTTTGAACCTGCCCTAGTTTTAGAAACAGTTGAGCTGTTGGTGGAGCATGTAGGGCGCTACAATCCGGCTTTGCAGCAGCGCTTAAAAACTCAGGTCGAGGAGATGGCGCCTCTGGTTCAAGGCGCGTTTTGCAGTGTCCCGACCGTCGAACATATGGGAGACATCGTCTCTCGTGTGGTGGATTATTTGCAAACCCGTGAGACGACTTCGCCGCTGGCGCAGCTCTTGCCCACTTCCTCACTGGACAACAACCTGACCTCAAACGAACTGCAAGCTTTTCTGCGAGTAGCACAGCTCATCGATCAGACGGATATTAGCAACCCCATGGTGGCGGCAGAGGTGGCGGCATTGTCTGAGGCAATGGGGCAGTTGCTGGATTTACCTTCCTGGCAACTCCATCGGTTGCGGCTAGCAGGTTTGCTGCATCGTATCGCGCTCCTACAGTCCTACGATCGCGTTTTGAGTTCTGTCACTTCGGTCAGCGACTCGGCAGAATCGCCCGACCAAGCTCCCTACTGTCCTCTCGTTCCTGGCATTCAGGTTTTGCGTCGGATGCAGCGGCTGAGCGCGATCGCCACCATTCTCACCCACCAGTCGGAATGGTGGAACGGTGCGGGGCTGCCCGCCAGATTAGCCGGAGATGGCATCCCGATCGAGTCTCGAATTTTGGGGCTGGTGGCAGAATTTCAGCGGCGAGTGGTCGAGCATCGCGACCTGCCCCTAGAGGAAGCTTTGGTGGCAGCGCTGGCGGACTGCCAGGTGCAGCAGGGCGATCGCTGGGATCCCAAGCTAGTGGAGGCTCTGGGCTTGCTGGTAACAGCGCTTCAGCAGGGGTTAAGTTTGCCAGTTGCCATGCCCAAAATTGCTTCGGGTCTGTGGCTGCTGGATTCCTACTCTCAGGAAAATATCCAGATTGCGTATGGCGGCAATTCAATCACAAGCACAGTAGAGAAAACCCATGGACATTGAGGCAATTCGAGCGGGTAGACTCAAGCATCTAGCAGGAGCCAATCTGGAAGACGAAGATCTCTCGCAGTGCAATCTCAGCCGCGTCAATTTAGCGGGTGCCATGCTAAACGGCGCGATGTTGAATGGCGCAAATTTGAACGGTGCAAATTTGGATGGCTCCAGTCTGCTAGGCTGTCAGCTGCGGCAGGCTGACCTGCGCGCCAATTTCTTGGGAGCAACTCTGATGCAGGCAGATTTGCGGGAATCGGATCTGCGAGGCGCAAATTTGCGGGGGGCGAACTTGATGCAGTCTCGGCTGGCTCACACGACGCTGGCAGGGGCATTTTTGAGTGGTGCAAATTTGATGGGCGTAAACTTGCAGCGGGTGGATCTGCGGGGGGCTGATTTGCGGGGGGCAAATCTGAATGGCGCCAATTTGGCGGGGGCAAATCTGGCGCAAGCCGATCTCCAAGGGGCAATTTTGAGTGAAGCTAATTTAGAAGAGGCGGACTTGCGAGGAGCAAATCTAGCAGGGGCAAATCTGACGGGGGCAAATCTTTTGTGCGCTGAGCTAGAAGGGGCGATCGTCACTGGTGCAAACTGTGTCGGGGCTTGCCTAAAGGGGACGCTGCTGGAGTAGCTTTTCTTTAACCTGCTCGATCGAGGGATGAATTAGCTGACCTGACGCACCTATGAAGACAATGGGGAAATCGTGAGGGTTGATTCTGAAATAATCAGCTGTGAAGCAAGCAAGCTTATTTATCTTCCCTTTAGCGAAGGGCAATGGCGCTTGAGCCTGGGATTAAAAGTACTGCATTTAGAAGATTGGATACAAATTGATGAAGAGTTTGTACCCTATTTGCAGCGTAAGGCGGAGCTACGGACAGAATGCCCCAGTGACGTGTTTGCCAGTATCCCAGGAAGTGAGGCAGCCCAACAGGAGGTGCTGGATTTACTGCTGGAACATTTAACTCAGCATTTTCCAACCTACTTTCAGCGAGTAGCAGGAACCGTGATTAATCGACTGACCCAAGAAACCTGGCATCCGACAGATTTCGTCGGCGCACCTCTTGACTTGGCGGGGCGATTGGTGCAAGAAGATCTATGTCTAATGCTGTCCGGTGAGGACGGCTATATTTTAGGCGCAGCTTCCCTGAGTTTTCCATCCCACTGGCGACTCCATGACAAGTTGGGGCGATCGCTCACCCCTATTCATGAGCCAGTTCCTGGGTATTCCCCAAAACTACAGCATCCAGTCAGCGTTTATTTCGATCGCCTTCGACCTGAAAATCCCGGCTATCGGATGAATTGGAGTATCACTAACACTCCAGAATTGTTTTTAGGAAATCATATCCATCGAATCGACCCTGCTGGAGTGACAGCCGACACAGCCGGAGAGAATCTGTGGATTCGAGTAGAACGACAAACCCTGCGGCGACTTCCTAGAACTCAGGCAATCTTGTTTACAATTCGCACGTATGTTTATCCTCTATCGCTGCTCAAACAACACCCTACTGCCGCTGTGGGTCTGAATGCGACGCTCGACCAGATTCCTCCTAATATGCAGATTTATAAAAGCCTAGCGCCTATTCGAGATGTGCTGAAGGAGTATTTGGAAGGACTACAGGACAAGACCCATTGAAGGCATCAGTAGAGGGCGATCGACTGCAATAGAATAGAGGAGGGTATGTCTTGTACTCTCTTCTATTCTGTTCAAGGGATCATGCTCGAAGCCATTCAATTTCAACTCTACAAGCTGGGGCATTTTGCTGATGCGCTAGTCGCCACACAGCTTACCCATCTCACCCCTGCCAGTGTGGGCATTATCTTTTTGGCAGGGTTGCTGACCAGCCTTACCCCCTGTATGCTCTCCATGCTGCCGATCACGATCGGCTATATCGGCGGCTATGAGGCAAAAACTCGGCTCCAGGCAGCGGCGCAGTCCACCTGGTTTTCGCTAGGACTAGCGACAACTTTGGCGGCATTGGGAATTCTGGCAGCGATCGCAGGAAAAATCTACGGTCAGGTGGGCATTGGTTTGCCCATTGTGGTGAGTGCGATCGCCATCCTCATGGGGCTAAATCTCCTGGATGCCCTGCCCCTGAGACTGCCAAGCTGGGGCGGCATGGACTGGATCTCCAAAGATTTACCGGAGGGAGTGCGATCGTATTTGATTGGGCTAACGTTTGGTTTGGTTGCGTCGCCATGCAGCACGCCCGTTTTGGCAACGCTGCTGGCATGGACATCCACGACCCAAGATCCCATCCTGGGCGGAGTGCTGCTGATTTCCTACACGGCGGGCTATGTGGCTCCGCTGATCTTGGCAGGAACTTTTACCGCTTCCATTAAAAAATTGCTGGAGCTACGGCGCTGGTCTAGCTGGATCACCCCCGCTAGCGGTGCGCTGCTGGTGGGTTTCGGCGTGTTTACCCTGCTGATTCGCCTGTTTCCCTCTGGCGCTGTTTAGGTACGATAATTTCTAGACTATGGATGTAGATAGATGTAGATGTCGCCAGTTTGCTTAGGACATTTTGGGTGGGGCGCTGCGCGCCCCACCCAAAATGTCCCCGCCCTAACCGCCCTAGCGGTTGCTACAAAACCTGTACGAGTTGTCTGAATTCATGACCTTTAAGCCTGTCTCCGAGCCATCGTTTAGCCTCTCTCGATCGCTTCAGTACTACTTCAAACGAGAGCTAGTGCCCCTGCTGGCGGATTTGCGCCTAGCTATCTTTCTGCTGCTGGCGATCGCGGTTTTCAGCATCTCAGGCACGGTGATTGAACAAGGACAGACTCAGGAGTTTTATCAGACCAACTATCCCGAAAATCCGGCTCTGTTTGGATTCTTGACCTGGAAAGTAGTCCTGACCATTGGGCTAGATCATGTCTATCGCACCTGGTGGTTTTTGGCGATTCTGATCCTGTTTGGAGCAAGTCTCACGACCTGCACCTTTAAGCGACAGCTCACGGCTCTGCGCTGGTTTTCGCGCACCTGGAATTTCTACAGCCAGCCGCGTCAATTTCAAAAAATGGCGCTGAGCGCAGAATTGCCCCAAGGCTCGCTGGATGCTCTGATTCCTCTCTTGCAAAAGCGCCGCTACAGGATTTTCCAGGAAGGTGATAAGCTGTACGCCCACAAAGGTCTAGTGGGGCGAATTGGGCCGATCGTCGTTCATGCGGCAATGCTGATTACATTGGTGGGAGCGATCGTCGGCTCCATGACAGGCTTTTTTGCTCAGGAGATGGTTCCCAGCGGCGAAACCTTTCAGATTCGCAATATTTTCGATGCAGGGCCATTTGCCGCTTCGCAAATTCCCAAAGACTGGTCGGTGAAGGTGAATCGCTTCTGGATTGACTACACGCCTAAGGGTACGATCGATCAGTTCTATTCCGATCTGTCGGTGCTGGATCAGGCAGGGGAAGAGGTTGACCGCCAGACGATTCATGTCAACAAGCCGTTACGCCACAAGGGTGTGACGCTGTACCAAGCAGATTGGGCGATCGCTGCCGTTCGGTTTCGCATCAACAATAGCCCTACTCTAGAGCTGCCCATGGCGGAGCTGAAGACAGGCGGCGGTCGGCTCTGGGGCACCTGGGTACCCACCAAACCCGATCTGAGCGACGGCATTTCGGTGGTTGCCAAAGATCTGCAAGGGATTTTGCTGATCTACGACAAAGCGGGTAAGCTGGTTTCCACCGTGCGGCAGGGTATGTCTACCGAGGTAAATGGGGTGACGTTGGCGATCGCGGAAGTGGTCGGCAGTACGGGCTTGCAAATCAAAGCCGATCCCGGTATTCCGCTGGTCTATGGCGGCTTTGGGCTAATGATGCTGGGGGTGTTGATGAGCTATGTTTCCCACTCGCAGATTTGGGCATTGCAAACCTCGGAGGGCTTCTATATCGGCGGCAAAACCAATCGCGCCCAGGTCACTTTTGAGCGCGAAATGATTGCCCTGCTGGATCAATTTACAGATGCGCCGGGTGGTGTGCCAATAATTAACTGACGGGTGGATGGGTGAATGGGTGAATGGGTAGATGGGTGAATGGGTAGATGGGAAACTCTCATCCACTCATCCACTCATCCACTCATCTACTCGCCAACTCTTACTTGACTCATCACTATGCCTCAAGCGGTCTCATCGACTAGCGGATCGTAGGGCACCACGTTCTCCTGCTCATTCGCGTCATTTCGAGCCACGATCGCTTCCGCTGCTTCGGTGTCACTGAGGTTATGGGGCTGATGCGGTACGCCTGCCGGGATGAAGAGAAAATCCCCGGCGGTGTGGATGATCGATCGCCGTAGTCCTTTGCCGTAGCGCGTTTCTACCCGACCCTTGAGAATATAAATTGCTGTCTCATAGTCTCTATGAAAATGCGGTTCTGCCGAGGCTCCCGGCGGAATCACCACAAGATTCATCGAAATTCCAGTTGTGCCTGCCGTCGTGCCTGAGATGCCAAAGAAGTAGGGCAATTTCTGGCGCGTCATCACTTCTTGAGTCGGATGAACAGTCACAATTTCGCCATCTTGCGCTAGTTCGATATTTTCAACAACATCCATATATCACCGTACCGTTCTGATTAATAAACCCCCGATCGCATGCATGGCATCATAGCCAATCCGTTCCGCCCAAAATCTCTGCATCACTCAACTTTGGATAAAGCGTGAGTATTTTTGAACTTTCTACCAGTATATTTCCTTTATCTGCCCTAATGAAAAGCTATGTAGCTTCTCTTCTAACAGCTTCAGCTATACCTAAATGTGTTACGGCTACACAATAGAATGGCTCTGGGCGCGTGTTTTAATGAACGCAACGTCTTCTAAAAATTCTGTCCACCATGGCTCAGCAGCAATCTTAGGATAGTGCTGCTCAACAAAGGGAGTAACCACTGTGAAATAGCGGCTCATCAGCCGATCGAATGCTTCAGGGCTAATCTCGATCCCACTAAAAGATGCTCTGAAGTAATAGCCAATTCGGACTCCCTCAAACGGTTCTTCCTCTGGTTTAAGATAACGACCAAAGTCACACTCAGCCATATCGTGACCAAATCCAAATCGGTCACGAGTTCCCTTTGCGCAAACATCTAAATCATCTGGACTAACGAATTCTAAGAGGCTTCTGATATGTAATGATTTACCTTCCGCATCAACTTCAACATAACTGCTGCGCAAATTAGGCGAAGCAGGACTGATTGTAATAGCATCGACAATTGAATCGGGAATGGATGATATGAGCGGTTTCTGCGGCAGCACATTTCTGAAGGAACGTTTATTATGCCATTTGACAGTCAGCAGTATTTGAATTTAGCAAGTTGAGATTAGATAGGGCGATCGCCTTAACAAAAATAGATTCATTTGAGGCTCAGAAGATTTTACTAAATCTAACGGTTATTCAGCAAAAGCTCAATTTCTTCATCTGTAAAACCAAATTGCCTGAAAATTCTCAAGACATAAGCGGGTGACATTTCTCTTGCCCCCATGTCGATCGGGACAATCCATCTCTTCTCTTCAATCTGACGGCTATAGAGACTATGATCTCCCTTGCCTTGCCGATGAAACTGACATCCGCCCTGCTCCAAAATCCTAATCAATGCCTTGGGTTTAAGAGCAGGAATATTTTTAGGCATAAACCGCCCGAAACTCGTAGTTTTCTAAAGCTGGCTCTTTTGCTTCAAGGGTTAGGAACTCATGCAGTTCCTTAATGGAAACAAAAGCTTGATGAACGTTCTGCTCAGTCTCCACGATCGCTTGCCATGAGTCGATCGCTTCTTTAAGTTTTGCGATCGCCTGATCTTGACTATTTCCCTGTCCAACAATGCCATTTTCTAAGCAAAGGGCAACCCAGTAGACTGAACTTTGTCTCAGTACGACGGTGTAAAAGTCCATAAGTTTTGAACCTTTCATTTGAGAATATCTCAGTATAGCTTTTGAGTTTTGAAAGGAAGCCTCAGTTTCTCCCACTAATCCGGAATGTACTCAATCAAATCGGCGGGTGTACAGTTGAGCGCATCACACAACTTAGCCAACGTTGCGCCCCCAATTCCAGGCAATTCATCCGTATTTTTGAGTTTGGAAATACTCACGGGATGCATCCCAAGTTGTTGAGCCAGCGCTTGATTCGTGATCTTGCGATCTGCCATTACAACTCTCAAACGCCAACGAATCTTTCCCACTGCCCATCACATCTAGTTTACAAAAATCTTTTATCCTCAAGTTCCACTTTCAACTATGGACTCTCTGACTGCTTGCTCTAATTCTTCCCTAGTACATTGGTAGACTTCGAGCAATCGAAAAACTTGCCAGACTTCCATTTTTGGCGTGGTTCTTCCTTTTTCCCAATTACGGACTGAGGATTCGGAACACTTAAGCTCATAGGCAACATCTATTGTCCTAAGCCCTGTGCGTTCTCTTAACGCTTTCAAGTCCATATTTAACTGAACCTTTCAGTAAGTCTTGCCGCTAAGTCTTGCGTTAAGTATTGACAGCTTCAAGAGTTTGACGTTTAATCATATGGAAGGGTACTAGCATATTCTCCACAGAGACCCGCTAGCGCCTCAAAACCCTTGCGATTAGAACATATCATGCCACACAACACGAACCCTGACGGGTGCGGGTCAGATTTTGATGCGTTAGAACAGCTAGCCGATCGGATTGGCTACCGCGATCGCCTCAATCATTGGGCGGTGATTCGTCTGTTGCCTAATATGCAGCGAGTCGTCGTGGGGCGGTTTAGGAGTCGATCGGATGCCGATGGACATCAGCGATTTTTGCAGCAGCATGTTCCTGAAGGGGAATTTATTGTGCTGTTTGATAGTCAGCAGTATTTAGATTAAGCATGTAGATTCTATAAGATTGTTCGCTCATGCCCAGATTAGAAGCAAACCCTGCCATTCCTTATCGAGAAACCCGAAGCTGCACATAGACCAAAGCCAATGTCACCCCCAATAGCAGCGTCGTGGCGGCAGCGGCGTACCCCAAATCAAACTGCGCAAACGCTTGATTATAAATATAAAACACCAACAAATTCGTCGTATTCAACGGCCCGCCCCCTGTCATTACATAGGGCTGCTCAAAGCTCCGCAGCGTGAAAATAGTCGTTGTCACTGTTGCAAAAATCAGAGTCGATCGCAACCCCGGTAAAGTAATGTGCCAAAACTGCTGCCACTCATTCGCTCCATCCAGCTCCGCCGCCTCATAAAGATTTGCCGAAATCGCCTGTAGCCCCGCCAAAAACACCACCAGATTAAACCCAATCTGCTTCCAAAAACTCATCAAAATCAGCACAGGCATCGCCCAAGTTGGGCTACCCAACCAGGGAATCGACTCTAGCCCCAACCCATTCAGCAATCCATTTACGGGACCATCGGTTTGAAACAGCCATCGAAACCCCAGACCCGCCGCCACTAGGGAAGTAATTGAAGGAATAAAGTAGGCAGTCCGTAGCAAATCTCGAAAGCCGATCGCCCGATCCAGCAGTACCGCTAGACCCAACGGCACAATCAGACTCGGAATCACGGTCGCGATCGTGAAATATGCCGTATTTCCCAACACCTGCCAAAAATCTGGATCGACCAACAGCCGCCAGTAATTTCTCAGCCCCACCCCATGCACCCCTGCCCGCGTGAAGCTACCCGCCGTAAAGCTGAGGTACACCAAATAGGCGATCGGGTAGATCACAAAAATGCCCAGCAAAACCAGCGCCGGAGCCAGAAGCAGCCAAGCCTCTAGGGTTTCTTTTTGAAAGACCTCTCGCCGAATGGTTGCTTGAGGAGAGGAAGGAAGCGATCGCGGATTCATTATGGTAAGGTACTTAGCTGCAACCCGTAATTTCTTTCTCTCATGATCTCCGATGCCGTACCCGAAAGTCATGCCAGAAAATTATAAATCTGTCGATGCCAGCTTAGTTTCTCCAGATGTATTGCTTCAGGAGACTAACACTTCTCTTATGAAGCTTGGTATTTTAGCGTCCGGTAGCGGCAGCAATGTGGAGGCGATCGCCCAAGCCATTGCCCATCAACAGCTCAACGCCCAAATTCAGGTCTTGATCTACAATCAGCCCACCGCCAAAGTCGCCGATCGTGCCGATCGCCTAGAGATTCCCAAAGTGCTGCTCAATCACCGTGAGTATTCCAGCCGAGAAGCGCTCGATCAAGCCATCATTGAAACTATGCACCAGCATCAGGTGGAATGGGTGATCATGGCAGGCTGGATGCGCGTCGTTACTCAGGTGCTAATTGACGCATTCCCTCGACGTATCATCAACATTCATCCCAGCCTCCTCCCTAGCTTTCCGGGTGCCCATGCTATCGAACAGGCGATCGCTGCTCAAGTGAAAATTACAGGCTGCACGGTGCATTTTGTAGAACTCATCGTAGATAGTGGCCCAATTATCATGCAAGCTGCCGTACCTGTTTTACCCGACGATACGCCTGCCACACTACATCAACGAATTCAAGTACAAGAGCACAGAATTTTTCCCCAAGCAATTGCGATCGCGTCAGGCTTAATGGCTCCTCAATTAAATAATATGCCTACTCATTGAGAAACCCTAAATGACTCTTTAGAGAGATCATTTAGGGTTTCGTCATGGCTTTATTAGAGCGATTGCTTTCGCCTTAATTTTCACTTCGGTTATGTCTTGACGATCGCTAATTACAATTTCTGTCTTAACTTACAGCTCTAGAGAACTTGTAAATGCAGAGAGTCACTATAGAGATCATTCACTTGAACCTCTGCACCATCGGTTGCCCTATCATTTTGCTCTATTATCTATTGTAATCAGAGCGAGTTGTGGTAGAAGTTGACGGGTCAACGTATGTATCAGAGCGCCGTTGCTCTTGTGGTCTGCGCAAGCCCGCTAAGCCCGCTAGACCCAATAAACCTAGCCATCCCAAATCAAATCCATCATCTGAATCTGTTTCATCCGTCGCTACCCCAGAAGTACCGCTATCAGGAACCGTGGTGCCAGGGGCTATTGTTCCATCAGCAGGACTATTGGTTTGAGCGGAAACAGGCATTGCCAAACATAGACCAGCCATGCTCAAGGCAATTGCAAAAGCTTTTGTATTCAGGTTAGGACGATTCATCATATTGGTCATCTCCTTAAATCACAAGTGAGTTATAGAATTCAAACAATAAAGACAAAGCTTTTACTCAACTTCATCTTTTTAGAGTCGTCTATTTCTATATTCAAGAAGATATCTAAAGTTCAACTATTTTTCATCCAACTAAAGTTGGAAGTGTCAAGTAAACATTTGGAAAACAATAGCTCTAATTTGAAATGTTTACTATTCCTCAAGATTTAAGAGAACGAGATAGAGAGTTTTTAAACCCATAGGATTACTTAAAGAGATGCCTAATATCAAAAATCTTTCAAGAAGCTAGGGCTGTACTCCCCTGGTTAACTGACAAAACTCAAAGAAAAACTCAAACTGCCCTCTCCCCAACCCCTCTTCTGTTCTGGGAGAGATGTTTTCGAGGAGAACGTTATCCATAGTGAGCGCAGCTCTAGCATTATTGCTTTGCCACATAATATTCGAGCGAAAAGCTAAATCTTAAGAAATGAGGCTTAATTTGTTGTCAGCGCTGCTTTTCAGCCATCACTAGAGAGGTAAAGTAAGTGTAAGTGAATCACCCGACGGGGTGAACCAACGGCTTAATCGAGATGGGTTATCCTAGAATATAGAAATCCAAAGGATGAGTTAAGGTCAAATAAGGCAATAAAATCTATGAGCACAATTCAAGATCAAATTGAGCAAGAGCGGGCAGAGGCACGGGAAGTTTGCGAAATTAAGGGCGATGGCTCATCCGACTGTGCTGCTGCATGGGATGTCGTTGAGGAGCTTCAGGCTGAAGCTGCCCATCAGCGCGAGAAGGCACCCGAAAAGAACTCGCTGCAACAGTATTGCGACGACAACCCCGACGCTCTAGAGTGTCGCGTTTACGACAACTAGATTTTCTCTGAAGTCCCTACTGAAGCAATACTGAATAATCTAAGCTGACTCTATAAGAGGGCACTTGTAGGTTGAAAATTGCACGGTAGTCGATGAGAAAATTTTAGGAGGGTAGGGCGATCGTCCTATCCTCTTATTTTTGGACAGCATTTTCTCCCCAAATCTATGGGACTCGCCCCAGGACGATGCAAGACCTGAATATCACGTTACCTGATCCATCAGCTACTCATTCTCTGGGTCTAGCGTTAGGTCAGGGTCTGCCAGCAGGAAGTATTTTGCTTCTCAAAGGAGAGTTAGGCAGCGGCAAGACATCCTTGGTGCAGGGAATCGGTCAAGGTTTAGGCATCGCTGAGCTGATCAATAGCCCAACTTTTATTTTGCTAAACGAGTATTTGGAAGGACGTGTACCGCTCTATCATCTGGACTTGTATCGGCTTCAGCCTCAGGAGGTTGACGCGCTTTACTTGGAAACCTACTGGGATGGGCTAGAAGTGCCGCTAGGAATTGTGGCGATCGAATGGGCAGAGCGATTGCACACCCTGCCCGAAAGCCATCTTGAGGTTTGTCTACGTACGCCAGAAACAGGCGGACGGCAGGTTGAGATCCGACCGAAGGGCGATCGCGCTGCAGCGTGGCTAGCGGCTCTGACCCATCAGATCCAAGGCATTGCAGCAACGTAAGCCTACGTCACCTATACAGAAGCCGTCCGACCCCATGACACATAGGGCAAGCGATCGGCAGTTTGCCGTACCTGCTCTGCCTGTGCCACAAGTTGCCCGCACGCATCCCAGGTGCCGCCCAAGAACATATTTCTGGCTCCCTCACCCATGAAGACGGGGACTGCAATATGTCCGAAACGAACTTCCAATGCCTCCAAATCCAGCTTGATCGGATTTTGCGGAAATTCTGTTAACCAACTTTGCAGCCGCTCCACGTCAGCAGGGGCTGCCGTAACGCAGGGAATGCCCATTGCCACGCAGTTTCCAAAGAAAATCTCGGCAAAGCTTTCGCCGATCAACGCCTTAATGCCCCACTTGGCGATCGCTTGGGGCGCATGTTCTCGTGAAGACCCACAGCCGAAGTTGCGGTTGACGACTAGCAGCGTTGCCCCCTGATACTGAGGCTGATCAAAAGCGTGCTGACCCTGAACTTGGGTGCGATCGTCTGCAAACACCTGTGCGCCCAGCCCGTCAAACGTGACGCACCGCAGAAACCGCGCCGGGATAATCCGATCGGTATCAATATCGTTGCCCGTCAGCGGAATTCCCCGTCCGGCGATCGATTTAACTTGACTCATTGCCTGAAACTCCTGATTTTTTTAGAAGACCCGCCTGAGAACCTGCCTTTAGAGCAACTCCCGCACATCCGTGACAGTGCCCTGAACCGCCGCCGCCGTCACCATTGCCGGACTCATTAGCAACGTCCGACCAGACGAAGAACCCTGCCGTCCTTTGAAGTTGCGGTTGGAAGAAGAAGCGCTGATTTGCCGCCCTTGAAGCTTGTCGGGGTTCATCGCCAGACACATCGAGCAGCCCGCTTCCCGCCATTCAAACCCTGCTGCCTGAAAGATTTTGTCTAGTCCTTCAGCTTCAGCCTGCTGTTTCACGCGCTCAGAGCCAGGAACCACAAAGGCTTTTACGCCCGCGGCAACCTGCCGCCCCGCGGCAACCTTTGCCGCCTCCCGTAGATCGCTGATCCGCCCATTAGTGCAGCTGCCGATAAAGCACACGTCAATCTTGGTACCCGCGATCGCCTGACCCGGAGCCAAATCCATGTAGCGGTAAGCCTCTTCAGCCAGGACGCGATCGCCCTCTGGCATGGAGTCGGTTGTGGGCACCTGCTGGTTCACGCCAATCCCTTGACCCGGCGTAATACCCCAGGTAACGGTAGGCGAAATCTCTGCCGCATCGAAAACTACTCTGTCGTCATATTGGGCATCTGCGTCGCTGCGCAAATTCTGCCACCAAGCGATTGCCTTGTCCCAATCTGCGCCTTTCGGAGCAAAGTCTCGTCCTTTGAGGTACTCAAACGTCACGGCATCAGGGTTAACGTAGCCGCACCGCGCGCCCCCTTCGATCGCCATATTGCAGACGGTCATCCGTTCTTCCATGCTCATCTGCTCAAAGGTAGTGCCTGCAAACTCATAGGCATAGCCTACGCCGCCCGTTACGCCCAGCGTGCGAATCACATGCAGGATCACGTCTTTGGCGTAAACTCCCGGAGGCAGCGTCCCGTTCACCTCAATTTTGCGAACCTTCAGCTTTGAGAGCGCCAGGGTTTGGGAGGCGAGGATATCCCGTACTTGACTGGTGCCGATACCAAACGCGATCGCTCCAAAGGCACCATGGGTCGAGGTATGGCTATCTCCACAGGCGATCGTCATTCCCGGCTGCGTCAAGCCTTGCTCAGGCGCAATCACATGCACCACGCCCTGATTACCAGAGCCGATGTTATGAAACGTGATGCCGTTATCTTTGCAGTTTTTCTCGATCGCCTGCATCATTTCTTCGGCTAAAACATCCGCAAACGGACGCGCCTGGTTTTCAGTCGGCACAATGTGATCGGCGGTGGCAACAGTCCGCTCTGGAAACATCACCTTTAGCCCGCGATCGCGCAGCATGGCAAAAGCCTGAGGGCTGGTTACTTCGTGAATTAGATGAAGTCCAATAAAAAGCTGGGTCTGTCCCGAAGGCAGGGTGCCGACGGTATGCAAATCCCAAACTTTATCAAATAAGGTGCCTTGACTCATGGCTTATGACCCTCAAAAAATGCGGTTAAATTCAGCAGAATGTCTGTATCGTCCTCACTTCTACAGTAGAAAACGTGGTTGTGAATGTCCAATATATTTTTAGTGGGTGATTAATACTTTTTAAGTCTTAAAAGACGGGCATGGGGCGATTGCTGAGCTTATTCATCCATAAATTTTGCGTGAGGGGGGCAGCACATTTTCGGACGTTTAGGCATATTCACCGTAAAAATAGGCAAAAATGTATCATAGTGGAACCAAATCTAAAATTTCGCCAGCAGGTTTTATTTCATTTGTATAGAACTAAAAACTTGCCGGGAACTTTAAGTCTGGTTCTGCTGTAGCTCAAGCCTCTGTCAACCCCCTAAAGCAATAAAATATGCGCATTCTAGTCACAGGCGGTGCGGGATTCATCGGCTCCCATTTAATCGATCGCCTGATGGAGCAAGGCAATGACATCATCTGTTTGGACAATTTTTACACCGGACACAAGCGGAATATCCTCAAATGGATTGACAATCCCTACTTTGAGCTGATCCGTCACGATATCACCGAACCCATTCGCCTGGAAGTCGATCAAATCTATCACTTAGCCTGTCCGGCTTCCCCGGTTCACTATCAGTACAACCCGGTGAAAACCATCAAAACGAATGTGATGGGCACATTGAATATGCTGGGTTTGGCAAAACGAGTCAAAGCAAGATTTTTCTTAGCCTCCACTTCAGAAGTGTATGGCGATCCGGAAGTGCATCCCCAAACTGAAGACTACCGAGGTAGTGTGAATCCGATCGGCATTCGGAGCTGCTATGACGAAGGCAAGCGTGTGGCCGAAACCTTGGCGTTTGACTACCATCGCCAAAACGATGTTGATATTCGGGTGGTGCGGATTTTTAACACCTACGGCCCCCGGATGCTAGAAAATGATGGGCGCGTCGTTAGCAATTTTATTGTACAGGCGCTCCGAGGTCAGCCGCTGACGGTCTACGGCGATGGCTCCCAAACCCGCAGCTTTTGCTATGTGTCGGATCTAGTCGATGGGTTTATTCGCATGATGAATGGCGACTATATTGGTCCGGTCAATTTAGGAAACCCAGGCGAGTACACGATCCTCCAGCTTGCCCAAGCCGTGCAGCAGATGATCAATCCCGATGTCGCCATCAAGTTTGAGCCGCTGCCTCAAGATGATCCGCGTCGTCGCAAGCCAGATATCACCCGCGCGCAAACCCGTCTAGGATGGGAGCCAACTGTGCCGCTGCAATCGGGCTTGCAATTAACGATCGAGGATTTCCGCGATCGTCTAGAAGCGGCCCCTATCCCTGTGGCGGTGGGCTAGAAAATTTCAGAGGTAGAGCAACCGCCTTAGCGGTTAGGATGGGGACATTTTGGGTGGGGCGCGAAGCGCCCCACCCAAAATGTCCGAAGCAAACTGGCGAAAGCTATAACCAGGGTCTTGCTTTAGCGGCTGTTTAGTTATTGAAAGCTTTGCACAGCAGAAATTTCAATAACTAAATAGCTCTTCTGACCCAGAAGTGTCGAGTTCACCATAAGGTCTGTTGACTATTCGCGATCGAGGAGCAACCTATGCAGGTTTGTGTGATTGGTACGGGATACGTGGGCTTGGTTACGGGCGTTTGTTTGGCACACATTGGGCATCGCGTCATTTGTGTCGATAACAACGAGGCAAAAGTAGCGTTGATGCAGTCGGGGCAGTCGCCAATTTTTGAACCAGGATTGTCCGAGCTGATGCAGGATGCTATTCAATCCGGCAAGATTGAGTTTACCACTGACCTGAATGCAGGGGTCAGCCATGGCGAGGTGCTGTTTATCGCGGTAGGTACTCCGCCTTTACCCACAGGCGAAAGCGACACGCGCTATGTAGAAGCCGTAGCGCGCGGCATTGGCGCTCACCTGAACGGCGGCTACAAAGTAATTGTCAACAAATCTACTGTCCCGATCGGCTCTGGCGACTGGGTGCGGATGCTGGTGCTAGATGGTGTTGCAGAACGGCAGCAAACCTTGGTGTCTTCAGGCAATAGCCCGGTGGCAACGGAAGCAGCAGTCGATTTTGATGTCGTCAGCAACCCTGAGTTTCTACGCGAAGGGTGCGCCATTTTTGACACGCTGAACCCCGATCGCATTGTGCTAGGCAGCAACAGCCAGCGAGCGATCGGGATGATGCGAGAGCTATATGCGCCGATCGTTTCTCGTGAGTTTGCTGAGAATAAACTCTTGCCGACCGTGCCTGTAGTCGTTACTGACCTGAGTTCAGCAGAGATGGTTAAATACGCCTCTAACGCCTTCCTGGCAACCAAGATTAGCTTCATTAATGAGATTGCTAACATCTGCGATCGCGTTGGGGCAGATGTCACTCAGGTCGCCAAAGGCATTGGTCTAGATTCTCGCATTGGGGCTAAGTTTTTGCAGGCAGGCATCGGTTGGGGCGGCTCTTGCTTCCCTAAAGATGTGGCGGCACTCATCCACACGGCGGAAGACTATGGCTATGAAGCCCAGTTGCTCAAGTCTGCCGTCAGCGTTAACCAACGCCAGCGAATGATTGCAGTCGAGAAACTTCAGCAGGTGTTGAAGATTCTTAAAGGCAAAACGATCGGTCTGCTGGGGCTGACCTTCAAGCCCGACACAGACGACCTACGAGATGCTCCTTCACTAGATCTGATCGAGCAGCTACATCGTCTGGGGGCAAGAGTGAAGGCATACGATCCGCTAGTGGCTCAGAGCGGTATGCGACATGGTCTGTCCAACGTGCAGGTGGAGACCGATCCTGAGCGGTTAGCCGATGGCTGCGATGCGCTGGTTCTAGTGACAGATTGGAAGCAGTTTCTCACTCTAGACTACGAAAAGATGGCAAAGCTGATGAGTCAACCCCTCATGATCGACGGTCGCAATTTCCTGGATCAATCGGTTCTAGAAACGGCTGGATTCCGCTATTTAGGAGTTGGACGACAGGGCTATTGAACCGCTTGTATGGCAATCGCCTTGGCGGTTAGGACAGGGACATTTAGGGTGGGGCGCGCTCCACCTTAAATGTCCTAAGCAAACTGGCGACAGCCATGAATCAGATTGGGCAGAGACGCAGTCCCTGCCCAATCTGATTTCAAAATCCTAATCCGTAAGAGGTCAGCAATCCCTTAAGAAGGACTTAGATTTTTTGCGCATAACGTAATGTGGAAGAATCATTGCCTTCCGCCTTGAATATGCAAATTCCTCGATCTCACGACTGGAACCTGACTGCCGAAGCCGCGATCGCCCTTCAGCAGTCTTTGCGAACCCAAATCGTCACGACCGATCGACTTGGAAAAGTCCAAAAGGTTGCCGGGGTAGATGTCGCCTTTGAAGACGGGGGCGAGATTACTCGATCGGCAGTCGTGGTGCTGAGCTTTCCAGAACTGCAAGTGTTGGAACAGACGATCGCCCGTCGCCCGACAACGTTTCCCTACATTCCAGGGCTGCTGTCTTTCCGGGAAGTTCCAGCCGTTCTAGATGCCCTAGAGAACCTAAAGACTACACCCGATCTGCTGCTGTGCGACGGCATGGGAATCGCCCATCCGCGACGGTTTGGCATCGCTTGCCATATTGGCTGGCTAACGGATCTACCTGCGATCGGCGTGGGCAAGTCTCGGCTAGTGGGCAAGCATCCGGAGGTGCCCGATAAAAAATCTGCCTGGGTGCCATTACAGGACAAGGGCGAAACTATCGGTGCAGTTCTGCGTACCCGTGTCGGCACTCATCCGCTGTACATTTCCCCAGGGCATCGCGTTAGCCTAGAAACGGCGATCGCCTATGTTATGGGCTGTACTACTCGGTATCGCTTGCCAGAAACCACGCGTCACGCCGATAAGCTCTCCAAGCTCCCTGCCTCTCAGGTGGACAGCAAGTTAAAGATTGAACCAAATCCTCAACAGCTCTCTCTAGGGCTGTAGTTCAGGAGCGTTGGAGGATTGAACTCCTCCAACTAGACTCCTCCAACTAGCAAGCGCCATTGTGCGTACCCAAGCACTCTAGACTCTATTCTGGATCAGCAGCACCCATTTCTAGCGATCGCACTGACTGTTCAAAGCTCAAGCGCTGCTCAGCATTGCGTAAAAAGTAGCCGCTAATCATGGCCGAAGCCATCATCCGCCCCAAGTTCTCACGGCTGGTAGTAATGGTGACTCCGAACTGCTCAGAGGGCAATCCGCCTAACATACCAATAATATTTCGTTCAATCACCTGAAGCACCTCTACAGACTCAGGCTTAGAGAGCTGAGCCGCCGTTTCAGGACTCATAGACTGCACGTACTGCCACAGGGTATTGGGTGTGTCGCTGCCGCCAAAGAACCCAGAGATGCGATCGGTTGCGTCGTTCATAGATCGAAAACCTCATTAAGATAACGATGCTGAGTGCGAAATCCCACTTGGTTAAACGCACTATCCATTCGATTAAGCTCAATGTAACAATTCATTGAACCCGTCTGAAGTGAGCAGAACCGAACTTCAAGAGTCGGTTTAGCGCACTTCATCTAAAAACTGGGAATAATGGGCTTGAAAGGGTGTTGCCCAAACGCTTCTGTAGGAGATCGTTATGTTGAGCGATTCTAGTTCGCAAAATTCTGCTTTGCCCATTCCTATCTTTACGCAGAAAGCAGTGAAGCGGTGCCATATTATGCTGCCAGATACACCTGAGCCAACAAGCGCCATTTGCTACAACGGGCAGTATTACGCCTATGTCAAATTTTTTTCGACGGTAGAAGTAGCCCGTCACAAAGCTACTTTGATGGCTCAGCGCGGCAGCACGGTGCTATTAACACGCATTCCCAAGGGTCTAGTGCTATGGGTTCTAGAAACCGATGCTCAATCTGTCACAAAATTGCCGCCTTTGAAAAAACTCTAGATCAGCTCTAGGAAGTCAGCTTTTAGACTGAAGACAAGGAACTGAAAGCTACAGACCATAAACTACATATAAACTACGTAAAGTCGTCGTTTTTTGCCGAGAGTTTGTGAGTCCTAAGCGTTTGCCCCAAACCACTGCCCATGTGCGAGTTACCTACCAGTCTTGGCAGCAAGGCGCGATCGCTGGTGAGGTGAGAGCAGGCGCGTATGAATGGCAGTTTCAATGGCAGTTTCGCTACGGTCAGCTTTCTGTAGAACCTTCTTTGGGTCGAGCGTTGATTAAAGAGCCTTTGAGCCGCTTTTTAGAGCAAAGTGACTATCAGCTTGAGGCAGGTGGCGATTATTGCTTCACAATTCGGGCAGATATTTAGAGAAATAAGCGAGGAACAGGCAGAAAAGTATAGCTTTGTACTAAACAGCTCAATTTGGCGAAAAGAACGCAAATTAGCGAAATACTGAAGCCTTCCAACATACTCGATCAATCAGCCAAATGGCTGTGAATTTGACCCGATTAAGGAAAAATCTCAGCAGAGGATAAAGTTTTGGGAGCTACTTTCTCTAAACAGCGGAAAAAGCTCTAGCTTGAGCCAGTATTTGAGGTGAAGTCGCTTCGAGTTCAGTCCATCTTACGTTCAGTCCATCTTACGAAGTAAGACCGAACCTAGCGTCAACAAATCTAGCATCAATAGTTTCTGACACTTTTCGGCTAATTTAGTTTCCCATTTCCCTAGCCACAGCAATTTCAATCAGGGGTATTCGCTAGCAACGTTCATGACGAGGCTCGAAATTTCATGCTCAGTTGTGTCTAAGCAGCAATGGGAAGTCAAAGGGTTGCGCATCTACCACCGAAAACTGTTGAAATGCCCCCTGCTGTTTAGCTACTTCAAGCCTCAACTTATGAACATATCTTCATCAACCCTGAAATTTTCAGTGGCTCTTGCGATGGCTAGCCTAAGCATTGCTGAGCCTGCAAAAGCCCAAACGGAATGCGGTACGGCAGCTTATTACGATAGCGGTTCTGTAACCGCCAATGGCGAAGCGTTTGACCCAGGTGAGTTGGCTGCGGCTCATCCCTGGATACCGATGGGTTCCTGGGTGACTGTCGTCGATCAGGATAATGGTAGGGAAGTGAGTGTGCGAATCAACGATCGCGGCCCCTGGTCAGGAGGATTTATTGTGGATCTAACACCTGCTGCCATTAACGCGCTCGATCCTCATCAGACTTCTGATGTCCGCAATGTTTGCCTCTACTGGTCAGGGAGCTGAGATCGCTCTGGGTTTTAGATTGTATGGCGTTTGTGTGTTCACGCTTTGATAAGGCTGTATCCAATTTTTCCAGGGCATTTAGGGTGGCGCGGAGCGTACCACCTTAAATGTCACTGTCCTCACCCCAGTCGATCGCCAATTAGAGTTTTGTGGCGCGCGCCACAAAACCCTAAAAGCTGGATTCCAAAAGCGCGGAGCGCCTTTGGAATCTAGCTTTTAGGAAAAATAGGAAGACTTTGCGATCTACTGAACCCAGGTGAATGCAGCCATAGCACTCCGCATCTGTCATAGCACTCCGCATCTGTGATTAAGTCCAATTATGGTTTAGAAGTCGTGCAGAGTGTAGCTTCTAAATAATCATCATTGGGCTAATTTACAAGCTGGGCTAATTCACAAGCTGGGCTAATTCACAATCAGCCTGCTACTCGTACTGCATTTCGCGGGTGAGCTGTCCGAGATAGCGCTCGATTAGTAGAATTGCCACAATGTCGTCGATCGGGCGAGGTATTCCTCTCATTCCCTCTGGGATAAGGCGGGATAGACCTTTAGGAGGATACATCTGCCAGTAGCGATCGCGTGCCTCTAGTGTGCTGTGCCGCTCATCAACCAAAATAATGCGCGGCGGCTGAGGTAAATCACTGCTCAGCTTTTGCTTCCATTCTTTGGCGCTAGTTTGATCGCCAACAACGAGGGTAGAAATTGGAAATTTTTGACGCAGCGATTGAATCGTGGCGATCGCTTCATGAGCTGCAATAACTTCGTGGTAGTAAAGATTGCGATCAACTCCCATAACAGCCAATCCGCACTTTTGCCGACCTGGATCGAAGCCTAGAATCATAGGCTGCGTAGAAGTGTCGAAAAGTGAGAATGCCATGTAGGGAATAAATAGACTCTGACCTTAATGTACAAGAAATTTAATATGGCGATCGTATTTAAGCTCTGAGCCTATGTAATGGTTACATCTTGTCCATGACCGAACGCCACGGAACAAAGCCTCAGAAGACATGAAATCAGCAGTGCTCAAGATTCCTCATTACGGGCTTGGCTCAACCTGCCCAATGTCTCGAATCTTGCCCTGCATATCTACCGTCCAAACCTGATAAAGGCTGCTGACATCACCATTCTCATCTAGATCAACTTCGCCACTTGCTCCCTGATAGTTAATCTCTTTGCCCTCTCGTAAGCTCTGCAAAGCTTCGCAAATATCTGTTACTTCTACTCCTGGAGCATTTGCTACTTCCTGGAGCTTGTTGCTAATTGCTATTGCCTGATTCGATTTCGCTGCTTCTGCTGCCAGCATTAGTAGAGCTGCGGCATCCCAGGTTTGAGACGCATAAAGACCTGGAGGGGAATCCTGGCTCTGTTGCCAATTTTTCAGGAAACTGCTGTCTGAACCTCCTCTAGGGTGGGTCGCTATGCCGATCGCACCTTCAGGCAAAACCAGTTTGGTGCCAGTCAAGCTGAGGCTGGTGGGGTTACGAATGCGATCGCTCAATAGCAGCTGCACTCCTGTCACTAAACCTTGCGCTTCGGCAGATTGTAGTAGCAGGTTACCTGTGTCCGGATTCAGATCAGCTATCACTGCGTCAGGCGTTTCATCATTAGGACGGAAAGCTGAAAGGGCATCATTATCGAAACTAGCGCCCTGAGGGTCATAGCGTGTAGGGTTGGATTTATTGAGAACAGTGCCGCCTAATTTCTCAAACGCAGCAATGAAGGCTTTTTCAAACCGAATGCCGCCGCTGTTGTTGACTACGACAGTAGAAGCCGTTCTGAAGCCTCTATTTTTCGCTAGCTTAGCCAGGGCGATCGCCTGCTGGGTATCGGTCGGAACCGTTCTACTCCAAAGCCCTTGGAGGTCGCCTTTTTGCGATCGCTCTGTAAACGCTGAAGCCGTATTAGTAGAAGAGATTAGCGGAATCTTGTAGGGCACGAGCGTCTCCAGCACCGCCATTGTAGAGGCTTCAGTACCCAAAACACTAATTACAGCATCGACTTGGTCTTCGGTTGCCAGCTTTTTGATCAGCCCCGCTTCTGCCTTGGGGTTCAACGGGTCTTCCTCAACAACCAAGCTTACGGGAGCATTGTTGACTCCTCCACAGGCGTTAACCGTGCTAGCAATCAACGGCAGCACCTCTAAGCTAGACTGGCTCGCTGCTCCCAGAGCGCCCGTTGTGGGCACTAACACCCCCAGCTTTAGCCCTGGAGGAGGGTTAGTAATAGCTGGATTGGGTGAGGGCGATCGCTGACATGCTCCCAAACCGCCAAGCAGGGCGAGAACTGCTGTGAAGAACCCTAGCTTTGCTGCATGGGGAACGCTATTCTTAAAACTATTGCTTTTAGCCAAGCGTAAAACTGCTCCTTGCTATTCGAGCCAATGTTCTAGACGGCTCATGTTTTGAAAGGTTCGCGATTCCCTCAAAATGAGCGGTCAAGCCACTGTCTCTGAGGCGAGGCTATAGTTTGATTTGCTGCAAATGGCTACGAGGGTCTGAGCTACGGTTTGCCCGGATTTTTTCGTAGTATTCGCGCTCAAGCTCGCTAGGGTTGGCGGGAGGCACGATCGCCACTCGCACCAACTGATCGCCTCTGCCCTTGGAACTAACCCATCCTTTGCCCCGCAAGCGCAGGGTCTGCCCAGTGCGAATCCCAGCCGGGATATTCATCGTCACCGTACCATCAGGCGTTGGAACCTCAACAGATGCCCCTAAAACTGCCTCATCTGGGGCGATCGGCAATTCGCAAAGCAGATTGTCTCCGTCAATTTGAAAGAAGGCATGAGGCTGAACCTCTACCACTAGATACAGATCGCCCCGTTGTCCATAAGCATTGGGCTGTCCTTTGCCCTTCACTCGAACACGGCTTCCGGGTTTCGCGCCCGCCGGAATTTTGACGGTAATCGTCTCGCTCCCCAAATTCAACCGCTTTTGCACCCCACGAAACGCTTCAGACAGCGTCAGTGACAGGATAGACTCTAAATCCTGTCCAACTGCCGCAGGATCGCCAAAGCCACCCGCACCCCCGTAGCCCGCGCTGGAATTAGGACGGTAGCTGTAGCCGCGTGAACCTCCAGGAGTGGTGCTGTTAAAGCGACCTAGCAACTCATTGATAAATTCATCGAAGTTGCCGTATTGACTAAAGTCAAAGCCGCCAAAATCAGCGCTTCCGGGAGAGCCAGGTGGATAGCTGCCTGCCTGTTTCCAATACTGACCAAACTGGTCATATTTCTTGCGCTTGTCTGTATCTGACAAGACTTCGTAAGCTTCAGTGACTTCTTTAAACTTCGCCTCTGCCGACTTGTCATCCGGATTAACGTCGGGATGATATTTGCGCGCTAGCTTGCGGTACGCCTGCTTAATATCGTCCGCACTTGCCGCTTTAGTCACGCCCAAGGTGGCATAGTAGTCTTTGAAATCGGTCGCAGCCATCAACCTAAATTCCTATAACAGTTTGCATAGTCTTTGCCTCTACGCTACCAAGAGTTCCCTTAAGATGGGGTTCGGTTGAAGGCAAAGACATAGAGAAATTCCCGTACTCAGTCGCGTTTTGCTCGGCTATTTGTTTTTTGAAGAAGTGATACCAATTTAAGACCCAAACAGGGCAGATGATTTTCGAGAGCCGCGCTCCGCGCGGCTCTCGAAAATCATCTGCCCTGTTTGGGTCTTAAATTGGTATGACACTGTAGGCACTACCTCAAAAATAAGCAGCGGGTCTGGAAAGCAAAATATAAGATAGCGCAAATTGACCCAACATTGCCTAGATCTGGACGAGCTTAGACAACACCGTCAAACGATCGAATCCGTCGCTGAGGCTGGGAGGTGCGCCTCTCAACTGACGATCCATGCGTAGAATGACCGATTCTGGCACCTGGCGATCGCGCTGGCGATTGCGCCCTAGGCAGATGGGTAAAGGCGTATCAAGCCAGATGCCCGTAATCTGCCGAAAGCCGATCGCCCGCATTTGCGCGATCGCCTCTCGACGATTTTTGCGGCGGGCGTTGGTGGCATCGTAGATGGCTGTCGGGTGTCCTGCGGCATCTTCTCGGATCTGCCCTATTGCCTGCCGAAGCTGAACCTGGATCTCTTGCTGAATTAACGGCCAGGAGCCTTGAATGGCTTCATCACCAAACAGCTGGGCGCGGATGGCGTCCGTGGAAACCAGCGATCGCTCAGGGTGATCGTGCAGAAGTCTTTTCGCCAAAAATGACTTGCCGCTTCCTGGCAAGCCAATGAGAAAAAACAGATGGGGGACAGTAACTCTCTTCACGTGAGCAACCTTCGCTGGGCAAAAAGCAGAGGGTGCCTGAAGTTTGCGCCGATCTTGCTCAGTATCGCGTGCCTAAATCACCATGCCATCAGGGAGGATAGCGTTTTTCAGCGTTACCACAATGCCGCTGCGGATGTGAAAGCCTAGCTCTTCACGCTGGGCTTCCTCAACGTGGTCTTTGTTGATGATTTGCACATCTCGACCAATCCGAGCATTTTTGTCGATGATGGCGCGGCGGATGGTAGTGTTTTCCCCAATGCCAACCGGGATAGTACCCCGATCGAGGTCTGCCTGTCGTTCATGGACGGGCTGATAAAAGTCAGCGCCCATAATTAGCGTGTCCTGAATAGTGCAACCTGCGTCAATCCGCGTACGAATGCCCAACACAGAGTGATGAATCTGGCAGTTCTTGAGAATGCAGCCATCGCCAATCATGGCATCTGTCACCGTGCAGTTTTGCATCTTTGTCGGCGGCAGCGATCGTCCTCTGGTATAAATCGGCGCATTGTCGTCATAAAAGCTAAAAGCGGGCTGAGGCTGCTGAGTTAGCGCCAAATTTGCGTCGTAGAAAGCTTCGATCGTTCCAATGTCTTCCCAGTAGCCATCAAACAGAAATGCCTGAATGTTATGAGTTGCCGCCGCAGGAGGAATGATTTCTTTGCCGAAATCTGTTTGTTCAGGATATTGCTTCAGCAAATCTAGCAGCACTTCTGCCTTAAAGACATAAATGCCCATGGAGGCAATGTAGGGATTGAGCTGAGCCTGTTCAGGCGTAAGCCCTAGGTGAGTGGTATCTACCTGCATCAGTTTCAGAGCGTCGCCCTTGGGCTTCTCGCTGAAATCTACGATGCGCCCCGTATTATCCATCTTCATCAAACCGAAGTCTGAGGCTCGCTTGTCATCCATGGGCAACACAGAAATGGTGATATCTGCGTTGGTTTCACGGTGGCGATCGATAAATTGAGCGTAATCCATGCGATAGAGATGATCGCCTGACAAAATCAGATATTCTGTCGCTTTCCACTCTTGGAACAGCCACATATACTGACGAACAGCATCGGCAGTTCCCTGAAACCAGTTGGGGTTTTCGGGAGTCTGCTGAGCCGCCAATACTTCTACAAATCCTTCGCTAAATCCTGAAAAGCTGTAGGTACGCGTCAAATGGCGATTGAGCGAGGCAGAATTAAATTGGGTCAACACATAGATTTTGTAAATCTCTGAGTTGATACAGTTGCTCACTGGAATGTCGATTAACCGATACTTTCCTGCCAAAGGCACAGCAGGTTTTGCGCGCAGTTTGGTCAACGGGTACAGCCGAGTGCCAGCACCGCCGCCTAGAATAATGGCTAAGACTTTTTTCACAATGACCTCTTAACTGCTTCTTAACAACCAATCAACTCCCATACTCAGTGTCTGATTGTCGGTCGAAGTTTGCAATAGTCAGAAGGAAGAAGATTTACAACAGACCCTTGAGAGTGAAGTTGGGAATCAAGAGCGAAACAAGAGAACTCAGAATTTTAGACTTCTAATTTGGAGAAATAACCAGAGGGCAGCATGGAAGATCCTTCTCAGCTGAGTTCAGAAGAGCTGTACGAGTGGCAGCTGCGGATTGCGGAAGCCGATCGCTGCAATATCTGGTGCCACTGCCGGGAATGCGATCGCCAGTGGGTTGCATCTGCCCACGACCCTTGCTCATGCGGGAGTCGAAATGTGGAACATATCTCCTGCTGGCAGTTTCCAGACGACTAGCTTCAAGCGTCTTCAAGCACTTCTCAGGAAACCGATCGCCCGATCTTGTAGTCACTACCATAGGAGCAGGGCGTATTTCTAGAGTCCCTTAAACGACACAATGAACCTTCAAAAGGCGGCGATCGCGGTTGCCCTAGTTGCTGGAATTACGGCGGGTGGATTGTATGGAGTCGAGGTAGCTGCTCAGAGAAGCCGCATTCAAGGACTGATAGAGACTGGAAAATGCTTAGACTGCGATCTGAAAGGAGCAGATCTAGCGAGGCTAGATTTGAAAAAAGCAGATTTGTCTGGGGCAAACCTTGAAGGCGCAGATTTACAGGGAACGAATTTAGGCAGCGCCAATCTGCAGCGAACTAACCTACGCAATGCCAATCTTGAGGGCGCAGACCTAGGATGCAACGGGTTTAGCTTCAGCGTTCGGGCAGATGGCAACTCAAACTTTGGGTTTCAAATCGATCGCAGTCCCATCACGCCTTCGCCCAGTGCGCCTGTAGGAATGAACCTAAACACGACCGACAATGGAGCCACCGTCAGCCTCAATTTTGGTGGATGCCCTGACCTGACAGGCGCTACTCTGCAAGGCGCAAGAATGCCAGATGGTTCAGTTCACCCCTAGCGCCCATCCGCTCTAAGTACCAACCAGCGCGAGGGTTTTCAGAAAGCTGCTTTCCTAGAAAACCCTCACCCTTTAGCCCAGAACTTAGCGTAGAACCCAGCAACCTAGATGCGGTTTACTGAAGCTTGAGATCGGGAGGAAGCAGCACTTGGTCGATCGCGTGGATTACGCCATTGCGGGTCACAATGTCTGCCTGGGTGACATTTGCGCCAGAAACCGTGACTTTACCAGAGTTAGTGGCGATCGTCACATCTGATCCTTCTGCCGTGTTCACATCCCCTGCTTGGATCGCATCAGAGGTGAGGCTACCTTGCACCACGTGGTAGGTCAAAATCTGACGCAGAGCATTTCGGTTCTCAGGCAAGAGTAGCTGTCTCAGCGCCTCAGCAGGAATTGCCGCAAATGCCTCATTGGTGGGGGCAAATATCGTGACAGGTTCAGTTCCCTCGAAAGCCTGCTCTAGCCCTGCTGCCTTGATAGCAGTCTCTAGCGTACTGAAATCTGCACTGCCGCTGACAACCTGACCTAAGCTCTGGCTGCGTGTGTCGATCGATTGTGTTGTCCCTGCCTCAGGCACCCGAACGGCACCATCTCGCTCAGTTGCGTTGCTGGGTACATTGGAGCCGCCTGTGGACGATCCACCTGTCATCAATCCACCTGTAGGCGATCCGCTTGTGGTCGATCCACTTGTGGTCGATCCGCCCGCCAGAACTGGAGTAGCGGCGATCGCTCCAATAAATCCTAGGCTCATCAGACCTACTAGCACGCTGCTTGAAAACTTGCTTCTCTGAAGCATACTTAGCCTCCTTCAATATGTTAAGTAAGGTTCATCAATTTTTGTGAATCACCCAACTCACACCAGCATAGGGGGGTGAAAAAAGATTCCCTTCGACCAAGAGAGAGAGATTAATGCCCCAAAGATCAAGCTTTAGGAAGGGGCGAAGGCACAATGCGCAAAAAGCAGGAGCGTTGCTACAGAACGCTCCTGCTTTTCATAATTACGAGCTGCTGACCCAATTCAGCCGAGAGCTGACGCTACTCATTAGCTTCCACAACATCTGTCTACAGCACTCTTCTAATACCAATTTGAATTGGAATACCAATTTGAATTGGAACCACGACAGATCCCGGTACGGGCTTGGCATTGCCAAGCCCCTTCTGAGGTTCAATGTGCCCACAAATTCGTTTAAATCGGCATAGCAGACTTCTATCAGAGACTTCTAGCGGACAGAGTTTTGCAGGGTTGCACTGCGACCTCTTGCAATGCCCTGGTCATTAGGCGACAGCAGTAAACGCTGCACTCGTGAGGGTGCTAGCTTGAACATTGTTCAGGACTGCTAGAGCCTCAGTTCCGGCTTGGATGAGGGTGTTGCTGCCCTGTTGGGTAAGGATGAGCTGACCGAAGGTAAGACCTCCCGACAAGCCAATGCGATCGCCCTCACTCAGACTAAAATCTGCAACGATGTCTGTGCCGTCGCCCACCGCAAAGACAAACAGGTCGGCACCGTTGCGTCCTTGCAGGTAGTCGTTGCCTTGGTTTCCGCGCAGGGTATCGCTGCCGCTGCCGCCGTCTAGCCCGTCGCTGCCGCTGCCGCCGATCAGCAGGTCGTTGCCGCCGTAGCCGATCAACACATCGTCGCCATCGTTGCCGAGGAGGCGATCGTTGGCTTCCGTTCCTGCCAAGACATCGTTGCCAGAACCGCCGTGCTGGGTTGAGGTCTGGAGGGTGTTGGTGGTGTCGATCGTCAGTCCCAGAGGAGCGGCGATGTTTTCCCAGGGAACGTACTTGAAGTTGTTGCTGATGTTTTCATCCTCAACAATTCGGGCGGGGTCGTTGGAGCCGTCTTGGGTGACGAACAGACCGAAGGGGAAGTTGGAGCCGAGGGGGACGTTAATCACCTCTGCGCCGTCGGATTCTTGCACGCTGTCGATCGTACCGCTGCTGCCGACAGCAAACTGACCAATGTACTCGTTGCTGCCTTCGCGGCTGAAAACGGCAAAGGTGTTGTCACCCTGGCTAGAGGCGAGCAGATAGCCTGTGCCGTTGGCAGAATAGTAGATGGTTAGACCTTCGACATCGTTGGCAATGTATTGACCGCCCAGCGCTTTGACGGGTTCAATCAGCGTGCCTGTGTTGCTGCCCGTCGGCTCTGCCTGAAATTTCCAGATGCCCACGTCTTCCTGACCGATGTAGAGATAGCCTAGTTCGCGATCGGTAACCATGCCCTCGGTTTGGGCTTCTGTATCGGCAGGTGCGGAAGCCGGGACAGGAATGGTGAACTGGCGAACGCGGGTTGCGCCAATTTTGCCGTTCCCGGCATCAATCAGCTTGTATTGCGCCACGTCTCCGGTTTGGCGGCGGCTGGCAAAAACGTAGGCATCGCCTGTGACGGGGCTGTTGTAGGTCGCCAAGCCGTAGGCGCTGCGGGTCGAATCGGAATAAGGTGGGTCAAAGGGAGCCGCCTGGAACAGGGTGCCGATGCTGCTGTCGGTGATGTCTTCCAGGTATTTGCCGTTGACGGGGCTGGCGGTGACTTTGAAGATGACGAGCTTGTCGTTGTTGCGATCGCTGGCCACCGCGATATCGACGCTCTGTCCGCCCAGGTTGAAGCCATAGAGCAAATCGACGTTATTGTACCGAATATTGCCGGGGTTGACGGTCTGGAGGGTGTTGCCTGCCAAGTCGTGAACTTCAATACCGCCGTTTTTCAGGGTGGTTAGCACCAGGCTATCGTCGGCATTGGCGGTATTCAGGTAGATCGCGGGATCGTCGGAGTCGGCGCGCTGGCTAAAGGGCACGTTAGGATCGTTGAGACGCTCCGGGCTGGTTTCCACCGTGGGCGCAACGGTTGTCACCAGGTTGGCGCTCAGGGTAAGGATTTGCGTGAACTGCGTGCCGCTAAAGTTGTTGTCGCTCACCAAGACGATCGACTGGCGACCGTCGGCGAGTTTAGGCCCAAATTCGATGCCTTCAATGTTGTCCGTTCCGGTGGGCAGGTTCAGATCATCCAGGTTCAGCACCAGCCGTTTTTGGGCGGGCTGAAGGTTGGCCAACTGCTCGGCACTGAGGCTGCTGAGGGATTCGATCGCGCTGATGTCGGTCGCGCCTTGCAGGCTGATTTCGTAGATCTTGATGGTGTTGCCTGTGCCGGGAACGCCTGTGGAAAAGGAACGCTCGACCGATAAGAAAGTGCCGCGATCGTCGATCGCCAGTAAGTCCACCAGACCATTGGTATTGAAGGCGGTTTCTGGAATTGAGGCTTTTGCTACCGGGTCAACATTGTAGAGATATTCTTTCTCAGGTTGACCTGTGACGAGATTGTATTGAATGATCCGCGATGGCGAACCGCTGGTGACTGTGGCAATGGAGCCGTCCTGGAACAGGGCATTTTCCGTGGCCGTGTACAGGAATTTTTGATCCGGCGTGATCGTCAGGCTCTCGAATGCCAGGTTGTTGCGAATGCCAGCGGTCTGCGTATCGCCTGCATCAGTTCTGCCGTTGCCGTTCGTATCTTGCACCACGGGCAGGAACTTCTGGGGAACGAGGAGCGATCGCAGTTGTTGTCCGGTCATGGGATCAAATTCATTCACAAACGGATTGGTGATCCGTCCGGCGGCGATATTAGCTTCGCCCTCAGAAGAGATAAATACTGTCCCTTTTTGGGTCAACACAATGTCTTCTGGATCGAGCCGCAGTGGGGCAAAGGTTTTGCCTTCGCTGTCGCGCAGCAGGGTCACGCCTGTGAAGGTGGTGCTGGGTGCGCCGTTGGCATCTAGCTTGATCTCGACGGTGTAGAACCGGGGCGGCGTGTTGTCTGCCGGAGGCGGCGTAGTGCCGGAACCCGCAATGGTGCGATCGCCACGATCGTCAGCCACCACGTAGTAGCGATCATTGGCTGCGTCGTAGGTCAAGCCCGACAGACCGCCAATTTGAGTGGTGATGCCGTTCAAGGTTTGGGTGGTGTTGGTGGGAAAAATCTGCTGTCCAGCAAAGTCGGCGCTGACTACCGTTTTTCCGGGACGATCGGCACCCAACTGCAAATCCACCCACACCAACTTGTGATCGGAGCTGGGATAGCCACCCGGCAATGCAGGGTTAAAAACGCCCACAAGACGGAACAGCGGATCGGTATCGAGCGGCCAAAACACCTGCGAATCAGTGATTTCCAGGTCGTTGGAAGGGAGGACGTAATCCGCGCGCACATTTCCGGGGGTGGTGTCGGCAAAGTCGGCGGTGTCGAAGGCGGGGTTGCTCTTGTGGGTGAGGTTGGCTCCTTTCTGCAAATCCGACTGCTGAACTGCGCCTGCGCTGGTGGGAATGAAATTAGTGTTGATGTTGGGGTTTTGCAAAAGCTGCGAAATGGCTTTGCCGAAGCTGTCGCCATCCTGGGGGTCAGCATTCTGATCGCCCATGATCACGAAGCTAGAGCCAAATTGCAGTCCGCCGCTGCCGCCCTGATCATCATAGATGTAGTCGCCTTCGCCGGGGCTAACATAATCTGCCCAAAAGCGAATTTCATCCGCGTTGCGCTTGCCGTTGCGATCTTCGGCTCCGTCAAACACGGGCGGCGTGGGGTGGCTAACCAGCGCGTGAATCGTTTGCCCATTGACGACGATCGGTACATCCCAATGGCTCTTGGACGACAGGGGCAATGCCGCCTGCTCTTCGGCAGAATACCAGGGTGTGCCAGAACCGGGGAGGCTGACCGTCGGCAGCAGCGAACCGGGAATATCTTTCCAGAGAAAGTTTTGAAAGGTGCGAATGTTATCTGTGTCGATCGGGTATTTCGACAGCAGCAGCATCCCGAACTGTCCGGGGAAGTTGCCGAAGCCAAAGGCATCATCGCCATAGCCCGCTGCGCCGGGAGTGGTGACGGTGCGCCCGTCGTTGTTGAGGTCAAATCCGGAAGCAATTCCAGTGTTGGAGGGGGCAATGTAGGCGTAGGGGTAGTCCACTGGATTGGCACCGTTCTGACTCAGGGACAGATAGTTCTGCTGAAAGAGTTTGACGGGAGCCAGCGGATCGGCTGAGACGTAATCGAATTCATTGATCAGCAGCACATCGGGGCTAGTACGCTGAATAATTTCGGCAACGGCTTTAGCCTGAGCGTTGTTGGGGGTAGACAGATCTTGAACCAAAGCCCCTTCATTGTTGCGATTCAGCGAGGCATTGAATTGGGAAAACCGGATGGTCGTAGGTTCAGTCATGGTAGATCCTGGGGGTGAATCAAACAGGTGAATCAGGCGAGTAAATTCATAAACTAGAAACGCGATCGGGTGTAGCCAGTCAAAATAATCTCCTCAGCCCCTTTTGGAAGGAGCTGAGGAAAATGCAAAAGAGCAAGATTTAGCCGATCGCAAAGTTGTTGGCGGTCAGCGTATTAGCCTGTACTCCCGTGAGAATGGCGATCGTCTCACTACCTACCTGCAAGAGGGCATCATGGGCGCTTGTGCCTGTTCCCTGGGCGATGCTGAGCTGGCCAAAGCCCAGACCACCTGTGAGCTGAATGAGGTCTTGACCTGAGGTAAAGTCGGTAATCGTATCGGTACCTGTTCCGGTGCTGATCAGGAAGCGATCGCTTCCCCCATTGCCCGTCAGAATATCGTCACCTAGTCCACCCACGATCGTTTCTGCGGCATTTGTGCCCACTAGCATGTCATTGGCAGTCGCGCCCCGCAGCAGCGGAGTCAGCGTCAAACGAGAAACGATCGGATCATGGTCGCTATCTTGATCAGCAAACTCTGAGTTGATGTGAACCACATCGACTTCCGACTTAGGCACAAGGCTGCTGCTGACCAGAATGTGATCCAAGACCTGGGCGTTGCCCTCAAAGTTGTAGGTGTACTGCTCGCTGATCGGCAAGGTGTCAATCAAGGTAGACAGTGCGCCTCCTGCGGTCAACACCTGTATGGGGTTGGAGAACTGGAAGTCGTTGATGTCTCCCACCACCAGGACATTAGCGTTGGCATTGACTGCCAGCAGTTCATCCACAAAGCTGCGGACGATCGCCGCCTGTTCCAAACGCTGCGCTTCAGTCGTCAATGTGGGCGGCTGGAAGCGTCCAAACAGCGGCTGATCGCCTCCCTTAGAGTTAAAGTGGTTGGCGATGACGTAAACAGTGTTGCCGTTGAACAGGAACTCACCCACGAGCGGCTTGCGGCTGGTGTTGAAAGCAGGGTTGGTCGGGTCGATGCGACCGGGACTCGCCGACAGTTCGCCCTCTACTAGCGTGGTGTCTGTGGTCGAGCCACCGCCTGGGCGATCGACAAACTGCACTCTTGCTGGGTTAAACAGAAAGCCGACCCGAATGTTGCCACCGGGCTGTCCGCCGTCTTGTCCTTCCACAGGGTCAATGCTGCGGTACTCGTAAGCTGGGCCGCCTGCCGCTTTGATGGTGTGAATCAGCGTCTGGAAAGTCACGTCAGCATCGACTACGCCATCGTTGATTTCGCCGCCCGTGCTGTCCTGAATCTCCTCCAGCGAAATAATATCGGGAGACTGCAAGTTGTTGACAATGCGATCGGCTAGAGCCGCAAATTTGCCGCTGCCTAAGTCATCATCCACGTTGCTGGCGCTTTGACCGTTCACCTTGCTGATGTCTTCCAGCTTCGGATCAAGGTTTTCCACATTGAAGGTGGCGATCGTCAACTGATCGTTCCCTCCCACCAGAGCCGTGACTTCCTTTTGCAATCCGGCGGATGCTGCCTGAAGTGGTTCTGTATTCAGCAGTTTGAAGTTGCTGAAGCTGTAATCCAGGACTCCTACAGTCGGGCTAGTAAAGCGATCGCCCACGTTCACAAATGGAGGTCTGCTGACAATCACATCATCGACAATGATCCGTTCTGGATTGAAGTCTCCCGGCTGGATGTTGATGCCGCCTCTAGCGGTGCGAACGCCCGCATTTGCGCCATTGTCTGCCAGTACCGCAATTTCACCAAAGCCGTTGGTCGGGCTTACCGCCACAGCGTTGTTGATCTGTACCCGCATTCCTTCCAGACTTTCATAGAAGTCAATGCCGTCTTGAGCGGGGTCAAAGACGCTGCCTACGTTCTCGACATTGCCGTCGATCGCATCGTTATCAATGACCGTATTGGGTGGAACGCGACCGCCCGCACCAATGACGGTTGCTATAGGCAGCGAATTGTCGCTCGACAGCACGGTAAATTCGGCTCCCGTGACGGTGCCGTTGATCTGAGTAATGGATAAATCATTATTGCGACCGCTGGCGCGAAACTCATCGACGCGACCCGTCACCTTCAGCGAATCGCCGACTTTGGGCTTGCTGCCCGCAGAGCCTCTGAAAACAAAAATTGCTTCCGAAGTTGCGTCGCTGGCGTCAGGATTGGGGTCTTGCAGATAAAAGCCGTTGTTGGTGACTGCCGTGACAATGCCGCGCACATCCGTAACGGTTTTGCCTACGAGCGGCGAAACCTGGCTATTCCCCTGAATGTCGCTGATGCGGGTCGGAGGCACGAATTCAAAAACGGCAACCGTGCTGCTGACTTCGTTGGTGGTGATCAGCAATGGCTTGCCGTTGGGGCTTTTGTCTGCCGAAACAAAGGTCAACCCTTCTGGACTAACATCATCTGCCGTGCTGACATACTCCACAAAGACAGGCTGATTGGGGTTCGTGATTTCGTAAACCATCACGCCGCCCGTCCGCTCTAGCCCCACGAAGGCATAGGTGCGATCGTTGACCGTGCCCACCGTCACACCTTCCGCTTCCGGGCCTTTGTTATCGCTGCGCGTATCGAACGTGTCCGCAGCGCCGTTGGAGTTGAACAGGGTAGGCACTGCCGCCGCCGTGATCAGCTCTAGCTGGTTGCCGCTGTCAAACACCAAATTGCCCGCCGCGTCCCGAATGGAAAACGATCGCGCTCCAATTAGCTCAATCCGATCGAAGTCACCATCGCCGTCGGTATCGCCTGAGACATTGCTCACCGTCAGCCGCCCCAGCACGGCATTGTCTTTCAACGCGGCTGCATTGGGAAACGCCGTTGGGTCAAGCCTGTAGGCATTGCTACCCACGCGAATTTCGTCTAGGAATCCCGTGTAGTCTCGCGCATCCCCTTCGTTGGCCAACACCAGATAGGTCTGTCCGTTGAAGCTGTAGCTGGCGATCGCATCCGGCTGATACAGCCCAAACACAGGCTGAGGCTGGATATTGATCGCGCCCGTACCCCCGGCACCATCGCGATCGCTGGCATCTAGCCCGTTGCTCTGGTTGAACTCAATAATGCCTAGTTTCACAGGCGTGTTGGAGAGTCCGGTAATCGAGCCATCGCCGGACACGACACCCCCCGCCAAGCCAAAATCATTGTCGTTGACGATAGCGATCGTGTTGGCATCGATCAGCGCTAAACCTTCCAGCTTTTCGACTCCGGTGTAGCCGATCGCCGCCGCGTTCGTCACCAGCCGCTTGTTCACCGGATTGAGATCCGCGCTGTCTAGCTCGGCAACCGTGAGCTGCTCGATCGTTTTGCCTGCGGGAATCTTCGTCAGATTGGCAGCGCTGTTGATATTGGTCGCGCCCTTCAGGTCGATTTCGTAGATCAGCTTGTTGGAGCTGGTCGTACTGCGATCGTCCCGTTCTACCACCAAAAACTTGCCGTTGCCTAGAGAAACCGCATCGCCGATCTTGTCGGTCTTGGCGGTGCCGCTGGCGCTGATGTCGTCCTGCACGTAGAGATATTCGCCCGTCACCTGTTTCGTGACAATATCGAATTCTAGAATGCGGGTGTTCCGCGAGGCGCGAGAGGCCGTGTCTGCCGCCGAGTCAGGATTGTCGATCGCGCTTTGAATAAAGGCGTAGAGCTTATTTCCTTCTAGGGCAACCGCCTCAAATCCGCGATTCGATCGCCGCTGAGCATAGACCGCAGGCAGGGCTGGAGTGCCAAACTCGCCGCCATCTGTGGGCGCACCTTCAGGAATGAAGCGATCGATCAGCTTGCCAGCCTGATCAAAGTGGTAGATGGCGGGGCGGTACTCATCGACTAGCCAGAAGGTGCCGTCTGCTGCCACGACAATGCCTTCCGTATCGGCTCCGAGGGAGTCATTCGACAGGATGTTGCCGAACAAATCAACGCCCACCTCATCGGTGTATGCCGTTCCGGCTGCACCATTTTGCAGGTTGGGTAGACCCGTGATTGGCGTACCGTCGGCTTGGCTGAGCTTAATCTGCTCGGTAAGGCTGATTTTTCCGGTGCTGCGATCTAGCTCAAACCGAATGATTTGCGGCTGAAAGTCGGGCAGGGCAAACGGACGCTCTAGCCCAGGATTGCTGGCGTTGAGTTCGGTTGGCTCACCGTTGGGACCGCGATCGGTCGTGGTGATGAACTTGAGGCTGCCATTTGCCGCAGTGCCCTCAAAAAACAGACCGGAGAAGCCACCCAGCAGAATCTCTTGTCCTGCTGTAATTTGGCTGGGATCGCTAGGATTAACCGTCGCGGTGGTGCCCAAGGGGGGGCGATCGCCAAATTCATAGGTCGTAACGGTGGGCAAGCCTTTGCTGAAGTCCTTCAGACCCAGCGGCAGAATGCTGGTCACTTTAGCCGTGGCAATGTCGATCAGGGCGATCGCATTGCTCTCTTGCAGCGTCACCCACGCCGTTTTACCGTCTGCCGAAACCGTGATGTACTCCGGCTCAAAATCCTGCGCCACGGTGGCGTTGGGCGATGTGATCCGCACACCTCTGCCCTGGAGATCGGCTTTCTGAGCGTTGAAGCTTTCAAAGCTAGCTGTTGCGACCGTTGGTGCAGGGGCGCTAAACAGGTCAATAATGCTGACTGAACCGACTGGATCGATCGAGTTGGGCTGACCGTAGCTGCTGGGTTCGCCCTCGTTTGCCACCAAGATCTTCTTGCCGTCTGGTGTAAACGTCACCATGTCGGGCACGGCTCCCACGGCGATCGCGCCCTGCACTACCCCTTGAGCGTTCAATAACACTACTTTGCCGGGGCTAGTTCGTACAGTAGCTTCCACCGCCACTGCCACCAAGCCATTGCTCACGGCAACGCTGTTGGCAGCACCCCCATAGCTGGAAAGATCGATCGTTTGCACCAAGACAGGACTGCTCGGATTGCTTAAATCTAGAACCTGAACACTCGTTTGCCCAGAGACGGCAAATAGACGCTTGCTGTCGGAATCGTAAGCAGAAATTTCTGCGCCTGTGCCCAAAAATCCGCTAACTTTCCGGAGGCTGCTGGCGCTATCCAGAACAGAGGATAAAGCGCTGAAGTTTTGATTATTCGGATCGGTAAGACTAAATGCTGACATAAAAGCTGTTTTGTGCAATATTGCTGAATAAGTCTTCTGAGCGCTGTAATCAGCACTCGTCACAGTCCAGTTCCCACTCAGTACCGCAAGGCGATCGCGCTTAGACAGCACCTGCCCTACAGATGCACACTGAAAACGCCGCAGTACGCTAGCAACTCACCCAGTCTCATTGCTCAACTGAGTCAGCTCCTTGTCCGCCCAACGTTTATAAAGTCCTGATTCACTACATATGCGATCGCACCGTACCATCTGGACTCCAACAGCGTTAAGTCTGCTGCAACACATTGACTGTTAAGACTGTGTGAAGTGATACAGCTTTTCGCAGAATATCTGCCTTTGGGAGTACAAGGGCGATCGGTCTTGGGCTACTTGCAAAAATATTTGTTGATTACTGCTAATAAGATATGGCTGTCGCCAGTCTGCTGAGGATCGTGGATTCAATCACCTGTACAACCGCTCTGCTCTAGGGGCTTAGCATTGCTAAGCCCCTACTCCAAGAATTACATCTTGTTAAATCATGTTCTACCAATTTAAACAAATTTGTGGGCACATCGAACCTCAGAAGGGGCTTGGCAATGCCAAGCCCGTACCGGGATCTGTCGTGGTTCCAACTCAAATTGGTATTCTTTAGAACATTTAGGGTGGGGCGCAAAGTGCCCCACCCTAAATGTCCCCACCCTAACCACCTTGGTAGTTGCTACACAAGTTTTTCAGTTGCAAAGCTTTTAAACAAAGCTAAGAAAGTCTTCTGGGTTCTGAGCTTCGCCATTGACTAGCACCTCAAAATGAAGATGATTCCCAGTTGAGTTTCCCGTCGTGCCGACATAGCCGATCACGGTATTAGAATCAACGCGATCGCCCTGCTTCACCCCAATGCTAGACAGGTGGGCATATCGAGTCTGTATTCCTTCTCCATGGTCAATTTCAATCAAATTGCCGAAACCGCCATTCCATCCGGTTTCGGCAAGCGTCACTACGCCTTTGCGGGCGGCTTCAATCGGCGGTTTCTCGTCGCCTGTCCCCAAGTCAATGCCACGATGAAATCCAGATACCGTAGCCGTACCGTTCCAGTAGCTGCGTTGCCCGTAGGAACTGGTAGCCGGATAGCCCTTCAGCGGGCTGTCCCATAGTAAAGATGAATCAGGTGAAGGTGAACTAGGTGAGGGGGAAGGTTTTGGGGGAGTGGGCACAGCTTGGGGCGACTTTTCCCAGGTTAGATCAAAGTTGGCTGCATCGCGCTTTTCAAAGTAGTTGAACGTCAGATCATACTGTCCGGTGGGTAGTTTGTAGGCAATGTCCTGGTAGGTGCTAGAACCCTTCACCCACTGGTTTTTGGGCGTGATGGCATAGGTTTTGCCGCTATCCTTGCGATGGGCAAGAATCTGGAACCCATCATCGCCCTTGACGCGAAAGGTGTAGGAGCTGCCGTCAAAATTCGCGATCGTCGTTGCCTGAAGCGCAAAAGTATCATGGGGCAAACGATAGCCGTCATTGACATAGGTATCTGTACCCCAGTCAAAACTGATTCCTGGCTTGCCGTCGCTGCGAATCTGGGAGCCTAAATTGATTACACCGATCGCCCTTTTGTTCCGCAATCCATCTGCCGCAAAGTCGATCGCCGGACTGCTGCTTTGGCTATCATCCCAGCTAAACAGCGTGGCTTTCCATTGAGAAGCATTCACCTGATCTTGAAAAGGAATGACAGACTGAATCTCAAACGCGATCGCCCTAGGTGTGCCCTTGTCATAATGCTCAATCGCGATCGCTGCTTGCTTGCCCTCTGAGTAAAAATAGCCAGAGTGGGGCGTATAGCCTTGATCAGTCCACTGATCAACGACCGTTTGTTTGCCTACTTTGACTCGTACCCCATCCTCTGCGGTAATTTTGACGTGATATAGCCCTGGCGCCAGCGATCGCTCAGTGGTGTAGCGTGCTGAAAAATTCGCTGCATTAGGCAAGTTTGCTGTGGCGCTAGAAAAACTGAGGCTGCTATTTCCTAGATACTCCGTTTGAATGGGCTTGCCCGAAAGGGATGTATTGCCATAGTATTTTGCCTGAAATTGCCCTAGAGACTCAGCGGCAGCCTTGAGGCTGTAGGTTTGATTAGCGCGATCGCCAGAGAAAACGCGAAGCTGATAGGTGCCTGGATTGAGAGCAGAGGCGATCGACCTAACCCGCTTGCCTTTGGGAGTAGAAGCCGCCACTCGTTCGCTGGCGCTAAACTTGCCGTTGCGATCGCGGTCTTGTAGCAATTCTACATCTGCTTTTAGGCTGCCGAGAGAAGCATTAAAACTGCTGCGATTTCTCAGCTTGAAGGTGTAGTAGTCATGGCGATCGCGTCCTCCCAAAGCGTCTTTGCAGGTTTGTCCTAGAGTGAGCGATCGGGCGGTGCTGGGGGAGTTATCGCGAAAATCTGGCATGACAAATGAGCGCCGTATGCGATCGTAGGGTTAGCCTAGTGATATCGAGATCGACGCAGCCTCAGAATTCTGAGTTCCTCTAACGCATTACTCTAATGTCTAGTAATCTTCAAGGCTAGGCGCATTAGCATATGTATCCGTACAAAATTGTTGGCAAATAATGATCAAGGCTTGGATTGAATGAGTAGGATAGGGCAGCGATCGATTCGAGTACAGCAACGGTTTCATAACTTCGTTCAACATCAGATTCAGCCTCTCCACATAGAGGTCGTTCGAGCTGAGCTACTGTTAGAATCTCATCTCGATGTAGCCTATCTAGCGCTGATCATCAGTTCTTGCACCATTGCCACCCTAGGTCTACTTGCTAACAGTGTGGCAGTCATTATTGGTGCCATGATTATTGCGCCCTTGATGCAGCCCATTCGGGGCTTAGCCTTCGCCGCGATGGAAGGTGAGGTGACACTTTTTCGTAAAGCCTTGATTTCAATCGCAGTCGGAACAGCTTTAGCCATTGGCATATCTTGGAGCCTCGGTCATCTGACGGGTATTCCGGCGTTTGGAAGTGAAATTCTGGCTCGCTCTAAACCCAATTTACTCGATTTGGGCATTGCGGTAGCCGCAGGAGGCATCAGTGGCTATGCCAAAGTCCAGCCCAAAATATCGGGCAGTCTAGCAGGAACCGCAATTGCAGTGGCGCTCATGCCTCCCATTTGTGTGGTGGGACTGGGCTTGTCGCACGGTGATTGGCTACTGAGCTGGGGAGCGACATTGCTTTATCTCACCAATCTATTGGGCATCACCCTATCCTGCATGATTATCTTTTTCATCGTGGGATATGCAGCCTCTCCCAGAGCTAAAACAGCCCTGCTTTGGGGAGCTTTTCTGACCGTAGTGCTGGTGATTCCCCTAGGTTTAAGCTTTATTGAGCTGGTGAGGCAAGCGCAGCTAGAAACAAGCCTCAAACGAGCCTTGTTGAATCGCACAATTACATTTCAGCGGGTTGATCTCGTTCAAATTAAAACCAATTGGCTGGCGAACCCCCCAGAAATAAATCTGACTGTTCGTGCCCAAGAATCTATTACACCTAGACAGGTGAGCTTGCTGGAGGATTTTATCAAGCGGGAAATGGGGCAACCCTTCAATCTCATATTTGCCGTCAGTCAAGTGGAAGAGGTGAGACGAGAAGCCCCCCCGATAAGGTTGCCCAAGTTGCCAGAGGACAAGTTGCCAGAGGACAAGTTGCCGGAATAACCGCCAAATCTGAAGCACGATCGCTGCTGATCGCTATTAAACCTCTTGCCAATCAGGTTTAGTGGGGGCGCAGCCCTCACTAAATCTAATCCCAAAACTTTAATTTGCAAGAGGTCTATTGAATGCTGGATTGAACTGCCGATCGCAGTGCCGGGTAGGGAAACAGGGTTTGAAAGCCAGCCTGACGATCGCTCACCGCCTCCGGCGCATAGTCCCAAAGGCTTTCGTAATAGAAGAAAGAAACGCCTAGGTTTTGCTGTTGAGCTGCCCGCACCTGAGACTGAATTTGCCGCATGGGAACGGGGCTATTTCTCAGCCCGGTTAAGATGCCAATCCCTGTCGGAATTTTCTTCTGGGCTTCCAGCACTTCGGGCAGCGCAAGCTGCTCTAGAAAACTCTGCAAATTGGGGCGATAAACCTGAATCACTAGCTCATCCACAATATTTTGACGTATCCAGGCAAGCCAATCTTGCAGGTGCAGCCGATAGGCAAAGTCGTAGTAGTTGGGCGAGACCGAGAAAATCGCGCTGGGCTTTTGGGCTTTCACCGCCTGATTCAGCTTGACCATAAATGCCGTGATTTTGTCAGCCCGCCAGCGCACCCATGCCGGGTCGGTAGAATTGGCTGGAGGATCTTTTTTCGTCTCTTTTTTGTAGAGGGCGATCGTGTAGTCATCGTAGCCAAACTCGTTGGGTAGGCTCATATGATCATCAAACTGGATGCCGTCTGCACTGTACTGCGTGACGACTTCTACCACCAGGTTGGTAATAAACTGCTGCACCTCTGGGTGAAACGGATTGAGCCACATGACCTCTCCAGCAGCGCTGATAGAAATTTGACTACCATCCCGCTTCTGCGTCAGCCAGCCCGGATGATTTAGCGCCAGTTCCGACGTGGGAGGAGCCATAAACCCAAACTCAAACCAAGGCATCACCAGCAAGCCCTGACGATGCCCCTGCGCGATCAGCTCAGCGAGAATGTCTTGCCCCTCCAAACCTTTGAAGACGAAGGGCTGAATTTCTGCTTGTTGGGCAGTAGCGCTGGGATACAAAGCATAGCCAGAATTCCAGACCACCGGATAGATGGTGTTGAAATTGAGCCGCTTGAGCTGACTCACCGCATCCTGCATCTTTTGCCGATCGCGCAAAATAGCGGTATCGTTGCTCGTCATCCAAACGCCGCGAATCTCCTGACGAGGAAGCTGAGCGATTGCTGGACTTAGCCCTCTAATCAGCCAGACTCCTGCAAATGACAGCAAGAATAGCAGCAGCAGAGATCGGCTTGCTGTTTTGGAAAAACGGCTGAGCCTGGACTCTAATCTAGACGATCGCCCCCCAGACCACCCTACCAAAGAAAGGAAGCGACCTTTCATCAGCTTAAACACAGTCATCAGCTTGAACAATGAACCACTACCCCCAACACATCTCCACCTGAAAGCTCGATCGCTTAAAACTCTGACGAATGAGAATTCTAGCCGCCCAAAATTTAGCTCAGCTACAATTTTGACTAGCCACTTAGTCTACAGACTTTTCTGAATTACCGATCGTTCCACCGGAAAATTGTCTGAAATTAGGCAGAATCACTGAAACGGTGTTGCCCGATCGCTCGGCGGATCAAACATAACTTCGTAGGTGCGATCGGGGTTGAGCCTTCGTATCACCTGGGCATAGCCCTCGGCATCCGAGAAGCTGTGAAATCGAGCCACATCAACACGCTGCATTTTGGGCAGCAGCAAAACGACGACCCAAGGCTGAAGGCGCTGGTCATAGGGCATAATAAATTTGTCTCCAATGCAAGTTGGAACCAGAGCCAGTGCAGAACTTTCCAGGGGACGCACTGGCTACAGGTTGTTTTTCATTAAATCACAGAAATCTATTTTTCTACCATTGAATCAAAATGACCCAAGATGACCCAAAATGATTCAAATCAGGATGTTCAGCGCTTAAGCATTCCCTTGACACCGGAAGAGAGGGAATCCCTTAGAAAACTGGCGCAGATCGAGGAACGATCGGAAGGAAAAACGGCTCAACGCTTGATTCGGGAAGCCTTAGATCGGGCAAGAGCAGAGGGCAAAATTTAGTCATTTAGTTTTAGTCGTCATGGAGCATGCTACAAGAACAGGCTTAGCAATTTGTTGATTGGCTTGACGCAAAGTTTTAGAAAAACCTGCTCCAACCCAAAGGTGAATTTAGTTTCAGAAATTGCCTAACGTAAATCAGCTTGACAAAATATCAAATTTGATATTCAATATTTGATATTCAATTACTTATTTACGATAAATATAAAAGTCTCACACTCCATCCATCCTGTCAATCTCCGAGTAACTTTTTTTGATATGGCTGTCGCCAGTTTGCTTAGGACATTTAGGGTGGGGCGCGAAGCGCCCCACCCTAAATGTCCCCTTCCTAACCGCCTTGGCGGTTGCCATACCTCAGAATTAACTTTTTCCCGCTGCTCACCATGCGCTACGACTTCACCCGCACAGGCATTCGCCATCTAGGAGACTTCATCCGCGAAATCATGGATGATGCGGGTATATCTATGCCCAAACTGGTGGAGCAGTGCGATCGCGTCGGCTACACGACCAACGTGCCCAAGATCCAGCGCTTGCGAGATGGCGTAGGCTTAGAGCCAACCGTGGGATTGCTCTGGGCAATCGCCCGTCTCGAAATGATTCATCACCCTGACGGCAAACCCTACACGCTAGAAGATTTTTTGCGGATTGCCTGTGAGCAGCAAAATCCCTACGAGGAGATGCGGCGCACGGCAGAGGCAGCCGGGAGCTATGCCGCCTTTTCAGAGGCGATCGTCTTCCTCAAGCAGCAGATGCGCAACACCAGCCTAGAAGCCTTTGCTCGCGCCTGCAAGCTTCCCCTCAGCGATATGCGCGGCATTTTGCAGGGGCGAGTGCCCACCTTTGCCGAACTCAGCAAAATTAGTGCTTACCTGTTTGCCGACAAAGATCCAACACCCTTGCTGAAGCTCTACGGCATCGATCAGGATATGCCGATTCGATCGCAGCAGGAATAGGCGATCGTTTCAGTCATTACATCAGTCATTACAAGCGAATCGACGATAACAGAATCCGCTGAGGAAATAATATAGAATCCAATTGGTCAAGCAATCGCGCACGGATTTACCAGACTTGTTATTAAAAGCAATACTGTTATTAAAAGCAATACTGCCGCCGTTACCTCATTCCTTCAGGTGCCTTTATGACTGCTCAAGCCCCTCAGTCTTCGCGATCGCTCAAATCTCCTGAAGAAATACCGGGTTCCTATGGGTTGCCCCTCATCGGTGAAACCATCGAGCTATTTCGTGACGAAGAGCTATTCTACTGGCGACACTTCCACAAGTATGGCTCCATCTTTAAGACAAGGGCAATGGGCAAGAACTTTGCATTTTTAATTGGGCCAGAAGCAAACCGCTTGGTGATGATGGAGCAAGCCGACCATGTTTCGACCACGCTGGGCTGGGAATTTCTCAGACCCGTCTTTGGCAATGGGCTGCTGTTTATGGAAGGAGAAAAACATCGCGCGACCCGTCGCCTTATGTATCCTGCCTTTCATGGTCGCGCCATTGCCAGCTATTTCGACACCATTCAAAGCGTAGCGCAAGATTTTGTCCAAGACTGGGCAACAAGAGAAACCGTTAATTTATTAACTGAATTTCGTCGGCTTACGCTCGTGATTGCCTGTCGGCTGTTTATTGGCACCCAAACGGCAAGTGAAGTAGGACAGACTAGCCAGTGGTTTTCGCAGCTTGTGAAGGGAGGGCTATCGATTTTACGTCTGGATATTCCCTGGACACCCTATGGTCGATCGCAGCATGCCCGTCAAAAGCTGACTGAGTTTATGCGCTCTGTAATTGCCGAGCGCCAGCGCCAAGGTAATCTACAAGAGTCACGCGATGTATTGGGGCTTTTGCTGGCAGCCGTAGATGAGGATGGAAATCACCTGAGTGAATCTGAAGTGATTGACCATGCGCTGTTTATGCTGGTAGCCGGACATGAAACGACCTCGAACCTGCTGAGCTGGCTAGTGTATGAACTGGGTGCTCATCCTGAGTGGCAATCGCGTCTCCGTTCAGAACAGGATGCCATCTTGAAAGATGCACCGCTCGACATGACTCACCTGAAGCAACTCTCTCACCTCACGAACGTACTAAAGGAAGGAGAGCGCCTATACCCTCCTGTGTATGGGATGCCTCGCGGAGTCGTGAAAGATATTGAATATGCAGGCTACCGAATTCCGGCAGGCTGGTATGTGGATGTGTCGCCCATGCTTACCCACCGCCTGCCAGAGCTGTACGCCGAACCCGATCGCTTTGATCCCGATCGCTTTGCCCCGCCCCGTGAAGAAGACAAACAGCATCCGTTTGCGTTGGTGGGCTTTGGCAGCGGCCCCCACGGCTGTCTAGGATTTGAGTTTGCTCAGATGGAGATGCGAGTCATTCTCTTGACGCTGCTCCGCCAATATAGCTGGACAGTTACACCCGAACGGGAGTCGATCGCCCCCATGCGCCAGCCCTCGAAGCTGATGAAAAATCTGCAAGCCCGCTTTACCTTGGTCAACTAGCGGTCTGGCAAACTGGCAGCCCAGCAAACTAGCAGCCTACGCAATGGGCAACTTTCCCAATCGCCCTCACCGTTCGGCTGAGCGCTCTTCGGCTTGAGCACTCAGGTCGAAAGCTCAAGTCGAAGCCATAAATCCCTTTTCCAGAGCAGGAGAGACTTTGAAATCTAGCTTTTAGAGTTTTGTGTTGCGCGGAGCGCGACACAAAACTCTAATTTACGATCTACTGAGGTTAGCTAGGAGGCGGCAGCTCTTCCAAGATCGTGAAACGGATGTGATTAATCGACAGATCTCCCAGGGAAATATCGTCCGGCTTATCGGCAGCCGTCATCTTCTCAAAGGAAATACCTTTGCCAATCTCGGCATGGAACCAGGGCAGCCCCATGAAAAACCGCGTCGGATAAGGTCCACCCTCCGCCACGTCATCTACATTAGACTCCATGGGCAGCCAGCCAAATCCCGGCACAAAAAACTCGATCCAGACGTGATTATAGTCTGGCTGAAGCGGCACCCCCCGCTGATCTGGGTCGGCAGGGCACTTGTATCGTCCCACCGTGCGGCAGGCGATGCCGTTAAGCCTTGCCAACGCCAGCAAAATGCCTACATACTCGCCGCAGGAACCCACGCCGCGCTCCAGCGCTACATCCGGCGTATCAATATAGGGCTTCATGCCGTAGGACATCCGATCGTACACATAGTTGCGAATGCTGAGCACCTTGCGCAACAGATTCGTCTCAGTGCCGATCGCCTCCCGTGCCGATCGCCGGATCACAGGCGTATCCATCGACAAGGCATCGTTATCTACCAGATAGCGCTCCTGAAACTCCTGCGGCAAGGGCGGCAATTTTTCCACCTGTCGAGGCGTCATATGATACTTAATACCGCGCACTTCTAAGAGCGCCTTCCAGCCAAACAAGCCGCCGCCCTGACCGCTAACCTTATCGATTTGGAAAACCGCGACCCGCTGACCTTCCTGAATTTCTTCCGTAAAAGGCAGCCCGACTGGCTCCACAGATAGCACCTTCTGGCGTGGCGTTTCCGCTGGAAGGGCAATCTTCCACTCTAGACCCGTAATCGTCGGCGAATCCTCTAGCGGCGCGATTTCCTCCACATAGGACATTTCGATCAGATAACCGTTTGAGAGGGCATAGTGCCGATCGGCGTAGTAGTGAAAATGCACCGGATGGATAAAAGTGCGGTGCCGCGAGGTCAGCTCCCGCGAGTTGTCCAAATCATTGGGATTATCCCGAATGTAATATTCTTCCTCGGCATAGGCGGCGTATAGAATTCGATCGCCTTCCCCAGCTTGCCCTTTACCAGCCTGCTCCTTACCAGTCTGCAAGGTGGGATGGAAAGCGATCGCCATGGGGCAGTCGTAAGGAGTCAGTACGCTAAACTGCACCTCTCCCGTCGCCCGATCCATGCAGTAGACCGATCGCTCCATATCGTCACAAACCCAAAGCTCCTCTTCATTCACCGTCAGGTTTTCAATCCCCACACCAGGAGCCGAAAACTGGGTGATGCGCCTGCCCGTAGTGCGATCGAAGACCAAAATGTAGCCCGCCTTCTGGCTCGTGACGTAGACCGTAGATTGCCACACGGCTACGCTATCCACTTCATAGGGCAACGCAACAAACAGTCGAGGCGTAAAGTCTGTCGCCAAGCACCACAAAATCTGATTTTCTTTGACAAACCAGATCTGCTCTCCCCATAGGGCTAAGCCTCTAGCATCCACAAATGCCTGGACATCGTGAGGGTTAAGCACCATCGTGTTGTCGGTTACGCTGTCAATTTGCAGCAGGTGTCCCCGAACAGCGTCAAGCGCCAGCAGCCGCTTGCCATCAGAAGCCAAACCTCGCAGTGCGTAAGCACCGATCGGACGAATAGTGCGGCGTTGCGGATCAAAAGATCTGCGCAAAGAGTCAGGCTGCAAAGGCTTAGGCGCTGTGACAATCTGTTGCTCAGTAGGACTGGATTCCAGCGGCATATGGGGCAGGAAAATTAGAATAGATTTCTTATCATCCTACACAAATGGAGCGATCGCTTATGTCACTAGAGAGACTTTTACGCAGAGAGACTTTTACGCCGCAAAGCGGACTGTAAAGCTAGAGTTCATCTCCGCTACGCTGGGCAATGACCGCATAAAACGGATCGCCGCCGCCTACGCCCAACATTTGCAGGAAGCTCGGAACCGTGCTGGGACGGGCAACCACTTCAGGAGCGCTAAACCCAGGAACTGCCATAAAGTAACTCTTGACTAGCTCAATGCGATCGCCCTCTGAACCATCTCGCCATGCCTGAATCGCCTTTTGGTAAAACATTCGGTTAGAAAAGCTGATAATGGCTATGCCCTTGGGTTTGAGAACGCGATAGATCTCGGCAAAGACGGCTTCCGGTCGCTGGAGATACTGAACCGAAACGGTGTTCAGCACAGCATCAAAAGACTGATCCGGCAGAGGAAAAAGCTGATTTTGATTCAAATTCTGGACAAAATAATGGCTGAAGCGAGGGTTACGCGCCAGCTCCTCCGGGTTCAGACCATGCCCCTCGACCTGTTCAAACTCCATTTCTGTGGGCAGATGAGACACCCAGCTACTCATCATGTCAAAAATTCGCGTATTGGGCTTGAGGCGCTCTCGATACAGGTCAGTGAGCTGCTGAATGAAGCTCTCGTCAACATGGGTGACAAAGCGAGGAGCGTCGTAGAACAAACGATCGTCACTTTCGTCAAGCTTGGTGCGTTGAGTGGGTTGAAGCAGCATGGCAGGGCTTGAAATATTGCTTTACCCCTACCAGTGTATATAGCAACCGCCTTGGCGGTTAGGACGGGGACATTTAGGGTGGGGCACTTCTCGCCCCACCCTAAATGTCCTAAGCCAACTGGCGACAGCTACATAAGACATGGGGTTATTTTTTGAAAGGAGCGCCCCGCGCTCCTTTCAAAAAATAACCCCACACTTAAAACACTACTCAGATATGAATCTGGTTCAAGATAATTCGCAGCCGATCAAAATCTTCTTTGAGCAGAATGCTAAGGGATCGCCCTACTCCTACTAACCAGGCGCGATCGGCTTTGCGGAGCCGATAAATTTCCCGCACGGCGGCAGCAACCAGAGCATCTACAGGCGCATTGCCCACCTGGAGCAGCGTCCGCAAAAAGTCGAGCTGTTCGCTGAAACCTACTACCTCGTCAGGTTCACAGTAGTATACCGCCTGATGAATCTGGGGTGGACGGGGCGGCAAATGCTGGAAAATTGTCGTGTTCGGCACATGGCTTTTACCGTTTCCTTTGCCGTTAGGATTATCCTGTGGCGGCTGGAATCCGACGATCGCCGCCCGAAATTCGGTTCGCAGCATAGCAAAAATCTGGGGCTGCTGCTCACGCAACTCCTGAAGCGATAGACCTAACGCCCTGGCTCGATGCACGGAGTCGATCGGGCTAGTCGTAGCATGATAGACCACCGCGTAAATCTGATTGTCCGACTCCTCATCTCTCGCCTTCACCCAGCTTCCGAAAGGCGGCATCACGGCAAAGCTCAGGTCTTCTGGCTCCAAGCACTGCGCCAAGAATTCCGTCGTTGCAGTTTCAATTACTTCTGCAAAGTAGCCAGCTTGACGATTCTGAGTATTAAACTGCGGCAGCGGTAAGCGCATAGTTTCGCCTTAAATCGAATATGCTGACTATTTCTTGCCGCGTCCTGCCGTAGCATCCACTAGCTCTAGTTCTGCTGGGCGGAAGGTGATTAGCTTATCCCAGTTACCGCCCTCAAACAGCACAGCAACCTTGCCGCTACTCACCCGCTGCACTAAGCCTTGGTATCCATAGTAAATGTCGTTGATGTTCGTCACACGGACGGCTGAACCGGGAAAAATCATGGCTGTCTCATCCATTCAGCAAAAGTGTCTACACACAGATTAGCACTAACGCATTGCTGTATGGCGCTACGTCATTGAGTTAGGACGAGTTATTTTTTGAGAGCTGCGCTCCGCACAATCTCAAAATAACTTATTGGATATAAGCGCATAGCGCTATGTCACTCAACCTACCGAAGATATCTGCACTACAGCCAAGATTCTAGAGAAAAAGAGTAAGCTTGCTGAATTCGGATAAGATCATTCCTCAATGATTCATTGCATCCTGGATTCATTGCACCCTGCAACAACACCCGATTTCCCAACTTGACTCCCCCACTTCTCGATCTCCAGCAAAATCTGTTAACCCATCTTCGGCAAGTTGCTCGCGATCGCGATCCTTTTCTATCGACGGTAGGACACTTTTATGTGCAGCACTACATTCGTCAGCAGTTTGCCCAATGGGGAGAAGTAACCGATCGCGCCTTTGAGTATCGAGGCAGAACCTATCATAATTGGGAACTCAATTTACCCGCTCAGGCAAACCACAAGAGCAAGCCACCGATTCTGATTGGCGCTCACTACGACGCAGTTCCGGGTTCAGTCGGAGCGGACGATAACGCCACAGGTATAGCGGTATTGCTGGAGTTGGCGCGATCGCTTGCCTCCCATCCTATTCGGTATCCCGTCCGGTTAGTTGCATTCGATCTAGAAGAAATTGGACTGGTGGGCAGCAGTCGCTATGCCGAGAATCTACGTCAGCAAAACCAGTCGCTGAGGCTGATGATCTCGCTGGAAATGCTGGGATATTGCGATCGCGCCCCCGCCTCCCAAAAGTATCCTCCCGGATTGCAAAATTTCTACCCCGATCAAGGTAACTTTATTGCGCTCATTGGCAATCTCCGCACCATTCCTGACCTAATTCACTTCAAACGCAAAATGCTTGGGGCGGCTCAGGTGCCCTGCGAGTGGCTCCCGGCAGGAATGCGCGGCATGATCGTCCCAGATACACGCCGCAGCGATCATGCTCCCTTCTGGGATGCAGGCTATCCTGCCCTCATGGTGACAGACACCGCCAACCTGCGAAACCCTCATTATCATAAAAGCAGCGATCGTCTAGAAACCCTCGATTTAGATTTTCTAACGGGCGTATGTCAAGGCTTAATCGAGGGCGTGCGATCGCTTTAACGCTGGAGCGATTGTTTAAAGCTACTTGATGATACACTGCGATCGAGTAAACGCATGGTCAATGTCCGTATCGCTCGCCCTTAGTTGCCTGATGTTATGTTGCCTGATGTTGCCTGATGATGTTAGTGAGCGATGGCGTAACTGTTTGCCATTTATCTGGGCTGCTGACTTGTGCATTTAGAACAGCGTTCTCGCATTGATTGGCGTGTTCAAGGGGGACTGAGTTTCTTGCAATTATTCAGTAGCCGAAAACTCTCTTCGGGCGACGCGAATGGTTTGATTGTGGCGCTTCATTGCATAGGAGGTTATTTTTTGTGGTGAAACGTCAAGATAACGATGCGGAATGGCATTTAAACGATGCTCGCACAAGGAAGTGGATAGTTCAGTGCGTCAAATGTCAAACCATTGCATATCGTGCTGATGCTCCTGAACAATTTTTTGGTCGTTACCACTTGATCAAGCACTTCAAGCCAATGATGCTTGACAGTACAGGAACTTGTGAAGACTGTAGGGCGGACGCTAATTTCTAATGGCGTGTAGCGCGTACATGAATTAGAGCAGATCAACTCGTGGAGAGGATTTCGGGTAGTTCCTACCTCTTAAGAACTACCGATTTTCAGATGAAGCGATCGTAGTTCGAGGTGGACGAAATCGCCCTGATGATATTCAACGTGGCATCGGAACCCATTCAAGTAGCGTGACGGGAATTTCAGTAGAATGTGGGGAAGGGATATCTGTTCAGAAATTGTCTGTACCGAGTCCACATCAGCAGATTGGTGTTACGACAGTTCGAGAAGTTTGGGAAGCAAGAAGTGACGTGGTAGTTCAGGGTCAAAATTGAACACATAACCCTAACTACAAGCTAATTGGAGCGGTCTGAATAAATTTGATTGTGGGAAAAGTTAATAGCAACTGCTCAATAGGAACGCTCTACGGCTTCGATTACAGGTTGTGACAGTGCTTTGAAAACCTGAGTAGGCATTCGGTACTATCTTATCTTGATTGAAAATCTCTGTGACGCATCGAAATTGGCGTTCTAAGTTATGAAAGTTCGAGCTGAAAAACCGGAAGATTTAGAAGCGATTCGCAGAGTCAATGTTGCGGCATTTGAACGAGAAGGTGAGGCAGATTTAGTCGATCGCCTACGAGGTGCTGCTTCTACGTTTTCATTTGTTGCGGTTGAATCAGAGCAAATTGTTGGACACATTTTCTTTAGTCCAGTTTCGATTGTGCAAAGCGGACGCTCCGCGAACGTAGGGGAATGTGCTGGTGATTTGCGCGTTCTTGGATTAGCGCCAGTGGCAGTGTCACCTGAGTATCAGCGACAAGGAATCGGATCATTGCTGATTCAGTTTGGTTTAAAAGAGTGTACTCGGTTGGGTTTCAAAGCGGTTGTCGTGCTGGGTTCTCCAGCATACTATCCACGATTCGGATTTATTCCAGCCAAGGAGAAGGGATTGAGATGTGAATACCCAGTACCAGATGAAGCATTTATGGTATTGGAGCTAGAAAGTGGCGCATTGGAGGGATGTGCTGGATTGGTAAAATATCGGTCAGAGTTTAACCAACTTGAGTAGCGATCGCCCTAGAATAATTCTGCTGGAGCAGACTGAGCCTCAGTGCTGTTGCAAAAAATGCTGTTGCAAAAAACGCTGTTGCAAAAGTTATTACAGCCGCTCAACAGCCCCCTTCGATCGCGTCGTTTAGTCACAGGAAAACAGGTTGAAGCTTGCCCGTTGATGTTCAAAATAGTTGGGTTAAATGCTTGTCAGCTCATAATTTAGTTCATTTAGCTCATAATGACGAGTAGAGTGATTTATAGACTAGCCAAGCTTGGAGACGAAGACCAAATCAGTGGTTGTATGTGGGCTGCTGCGGATCTATGGGAACTCACAGACGGAACACCAGCAAGTGTGGTCGAGTGGCTACAAATCTGTGATCCACAAGAATTAAGAGGCAGAATCTTGAGTGGTGAGAAAACGCGAGTTGCGACATGGAATGAGATCGTTGTTGGCTTTATTGCATTTAAGAGAGGAAATCATTTGTCCTTGTTGTTTGTCCGAAAAGAGTTTTCTGGGCAAGGAATCGGTAGGGAACTCTTCACTCAATGCGCTCATGATTTGGATGAAGTGACCGTTAATGCGGCTGAAGCAGCAGTAGGCTTTTATCAAAAAGTGGGGTTCATGCAAAGTGGCGATCAATTCTTCAAAAATGGGGTGTGGGGGATACCCATGAAGCGGGTAAAGCCCACAACAAAAAAAATCCTTACCTAAATACCACTACCCTTACCCCGCCCTTTTCGTGTCGCTTCAATGAATAGGTGAAAAATGTCATCCTCCGAGCCAATCAGCATTCGCCAGCTTTTCGCCAACGACTTGGCACTCATGGAGAGCTTACTGGATACCTTCGGTGAGGCTTTCAACGAAGTTGATACCTACAGCTCATCTCGCCCAAGCCATGCCTATCTCAAGCGGTTGCTAAGCAGCAATTATTTCATCGCGCTTGCAGCGTTGAAAAATGGAGCAGTAGTCGGAGGTATCGCCGCTTATGAACTCCAGAAATTCGAGCAAGAGCGTAGTGAAATTTATATTTACGATCTGGCGGTTGCAGCAGCGCATCGACGCGAAGGTATTGCCACTGCCCTAATCCAAGAATTAAAGAAGATCGCTGTGGCGCGAGCAGCCTACGTTGTTTTCGTACAGGCGGATATCGGAGATGACCCTGCGATTGCACTCTACACGAAGCTTGGAGTACGCGAAGATGTGCTTCATTTCGACATTGCTGTTGCGGTCAGCGATGATCAGTAGATCGCAAACAATGCTCACGCTAGAAATGCACCTGTCTGATCCTCCTAAATCCCCGCGCGATCGCGCCGCTACGCTAGAAAAAAGGGGACTTTGATACCAATTTAAGACCCAAACAGGGCAGATGATTTTCGAGAGCCGCGCGGAGCGCGGCTCTCGAAAATCATCTGCCGCCTCATCAATTTAAATTGATATGAGTTCTGAATCCCCCTTTTTTAAGGGGGTTGGGGAGACCGAGTGTAAGCTTTGCGATCGCCCATGCGCAAACAAACGCTCACAGATGAGTAGGCTCCCCTACGCAAGCCTCTAGTAGCTCCTCAATGGTGCCAACCCGCCGAATGGGAATTTCTCCAAGCTGACCTGAGACTTCAGCGATCGTCATGTCATCTAGAAAGCGATCGTCGTCATGCTTAAGCATCAGCGAGGGGAGGAGGATGCCGTCGCCCAAGTCCTGATCCTTCAACACTCGCACCAAGTCTTGTCCCGTGAGCAAGCCCGTCACCGTAATTTCCTGTCCCCAGTATTCGCTGTTGAGGGCGACTTTGTTAATTTGTAACCCTTGCACCTGATTAAGGCGACCGGCGATCGGCTGAAAAGCCTGCTCCACGGCATTGCCCAGCACCCAGGTGAATTTGCGCGGGGGAGAGATTTTGGCAGGCAGTTGCCGAGCCGCTTTGTGAAACTGCTTAATGAATTGCCGAATTGAGCCGACTCCATTGCCCAACTGCGGGTAGTCTTCATAGTGTGATTCTGAGGGCAAATCCTGCCGTCCGATTAGAAACCACTCATCGGCTAGCCAAGCGAACGTGCTGCCTAGCTCCTGCTGAAATTGAGCCTGAAGCTTTTGCACGAGGGCGATCGTTTCCTGGGCTTTGGCGGTTGTCACCGGAATCAGCTCGTCCTCCATAGGGCGAAAGCGCGTTAGCCCCACAGGTACCACAGCCGCCGAAATCACAGCCGGAATCTCGCCTTGGTGAAACCTTGCCAAATCTCGTAGGGTTTGCTCCAGATGCTCCCCGTCATTGATGCCAGGACAGACTACAACCTGGGCATGAATCTGCAAGTCGTGATTCTGAAACCACTGCAACTGATCGAGCAGCAACCCTGCACGCGGATTTTTGAGTAATCGAGAACGCACTTCGGGTTCGGTGGCGTGAACTGAGACATAGAGCGGAGAGAGGCGCATCTGAGCAATCCGATCCCACTCGCGCTGAGTCAGGTTAGTCAGCGTCAGATAGCTGCCGTAGAGAAAGCTGAGGCGATAGTCATCGTCTTTAAGGTAGAGGGTTTGCCGCATTCCGGGCGGCTGCTGATCGATAAAGCAGAAGGGGCAGCGGTTGTTGCACTGAATTAGGCTGTCAAACAACGCCGACTCAAACTCCAGCCCCAAGTCTTCGTCATAGTCTTTTTCAATCTCAACCTGGTGAGATTTGCCGCTGGTGTCTAAGACCTCCAATTCCAACACTTCATCGGCGCAGAAAAACTGATAGTCGATCAGGTCGCGAGGAGCTTGTCCGTTAATGGAGACTAGGCGATCGCCCACCTCAAAGCCAATTTCAGCCGCGATCGAGTCGGGCAAAATGCGGGTAATTAAAGCAGGTTGAATGGTAGAGGTGCTCATAGCAGAGAGATTGAGAAGCAGGGAGATTGAGAATTAGGGGGAGCGGACGGACAAGCTGCCCTACGAGAGCCTAAAAATTGCGCTCTAGAAATTCACTCTAGAAATTGCAGCGCCCTTTCTCCAGTTTTTCTCTCTCCATTCTATGAGACGGTAGTCCTCAAGATGTAATGATTTTTTATGGGGGAGCAAAGCCCACCCCATAAAAAATGGCGTTGCTGATTTTATAGCCGGATTAAGCAATGCCTAAAAAATCATTACATGAATACCAGTACCCTATGAGACTAGGAAAGCATTAGCCGTGAGATTGGAAACGGCATTGAGCGTAACAAGCGACTGAAACCCGCCAGTCGTGTTGCCATTAAAGTCTACCCGGACAGTGGTATTAGCGCCCACCGCCGTCAATCTCACATATCTTCTAAAGCGATCGGTTGAGCTATAGCCCGCTCTAGAGAAAACGCGGCTCAGGTCAATCAGATCGATCGCGCTACGCCGAGTCACCTGAAAGTCGGTGATGACATCCACACCCCTCTGAGAGGAACTGTAGATGAATCGATCGCGACCTTCACCTCCCGTCATCACATCAGCACCGCCACCGCCAATCAGCCGATCGTCTCCTGAGCCACCGATGAGACGATCGGCTTGAGTATTGCTTTCTAGGCGATCGTTCCCCTGACCGCCTTCTAGAGTATCGCTGCCTCCGCCACCATACAGTGCGTCGTTGCCGCGATTACCAGACACCACATCTTGCTTGCGGTTGCCCCCTAAGCGATCGCGCCCCAATCCGCCGCTGAGGGTGTCGTTTCCACCGTTTCCTCTCAAAATATCGTTATCCTGGCGACCTCGGAGCGTATCGTTACCGATATTGCCGTCGATTCGGTCTTCGTTCCGTCCGCCATCTAGCGTATCAAAGCCTCTTCCGCCCTTCAGCGTATCGTTGCCGCGTCCGCCTTCTACCAGATCTCGACCGTCGCCGCCGTCTAAATTATCGTTACCCAAGCCGCCCAGGAGCTGATCGTTGCCGCGTCCACCCAGACCGCGATCGTTTCCTTGCTGACCGTTGAGCGCATCTCTGCCGCCGTTGCCAAACATGCGATCGTTGCCGCGCCCCGCATCCAGGCGATCGTTGCAACCTCTTCCTTGGAGCAGGTCATTTCCCGCAAAGCCAATCAGCGTATCGCTGTTAAGCGTCCCCCTAATCTGGTTAGTGGTGGAATTGCCCTTAATGTTTCGTCCAGGCAGACAGCCATCGTCTAGGTCGCCAGGTGTACCTGGATCAACCACTGGCGGCGGAATAATGATGTCAGGGGGGACAAAATCACGAACGATTAGGTTGCGCACTTCGTGAATATTGGTGGCAGCGCCTGTAGAACCTGCGAACCCAATTTTAAAGGAGGAAGGTAAAGCGCCGTTGATTGGCGTGACATCCAGATTATTAATCACCACTTCGCCCTGATCGGCAAAGTCGTTATCTGAGTTCAAGTCTACCCGTACCGTCAAAATGCCCGTGGGCGAGAGGTCAATGCGGGTACGGCGTTGAGCAGCGTCGCGGGTCGTTGCCGTAGGATTATCAACTCCAATATCTAGAGTAGAGGTGCCACCCAAAAAGGCATATTGGGAGGCAGCGCTGCCCCGAACAGCGATCGAGTCGCGTACGGGAGTGGCAACGCCTGCTGGGGTTGGGCGTTGTAAACTCGTGTCTTCAATCGAAGTAGAGTAGTTACCAAACTCGTCATAGCCCACACCCAGATAGCCGCCCACGATGCCAGGAATGCCCTGCACTTGTTTCTGGGCATACCCTAGGGAGCCGCCAAAAGCTCCCGCTGTCGAAATGGGGGTGGCATTAGTGCTGCCATCTACCAGAAAGAAGCTGATGCCGTCGCCATTGCTGCCGTTAAAGGAAGTGCCGCCATAGGCATAGGAGTCGAAAGTGATGGTCAGTCCATCCGCCTGACTCAAGGGGCGATCGTAGATGGCAAAAGTCGCCTGGTCATTGGCAACGCCCGTAAGACGCAAGGCTCCGTTTCCTGGCGTGTCGATCGCTGTTCCAGCTCCGGGCAGGCCGTTCTGTGAGGGGGCGACTGTGGCTCTAGCAGTCAGAAAAGGATTGGCAGAAACGGTGCCTGTTCCAATACCAAACTGCCAAGGTCTCTCGGTGACATCAGCTTCTCGGAAGGTTTCGCTGAGCAGCACGGCCAGAACGCCGGGATAGGTTGCTAAGGTTTGGGACTGGAAGGCAAGCGGTGAGACTCTTCTAGGGTTCGCCGTGCTGCTGGTGCCGCTCGTAATATGCTCCAACTGCCAGTTGCCGCCCTGCGCTGAGCTTCCGGTCAACGTGGTTGAGGCTGCGACATTAACTCCCGTAAGCTGGCTCATGTGCTGAACAAATGCTCGTCCTGCTTCTCCGGCAGCAACCTCACAGCCGTAGAGCAAAATCTCTGCATTGGTCGCTAGCGCCTTTGCCCAATTTCTAATTTGCTGCGTATACTGCTTGAGCGTCTGAGTATTTAAGACGATCGCCCCCAGGTGAATCTCACCCGATCGTCCGTGCGAGACGATATGCAAGCTGTTGAGGTTAGTGCGTTTAGCGATAGCCTGAGTCAGTTGTTCTACGCCGTCAGCCGCGTCTAAGACAATAACTTCGGCTCCGGGCTGAATCCCCTGAATCAGACTTTCGTAATGGTCAACCGTTGAGTCAACAACGACCAAAGCGGACGATTTTAAAAAGTTCATGGAGAATGTCATTTGCTAATTTCTAAGGGGTAGTTGCGGGGGCAATCAACAGGTAGGACAAGAGATGGCGGATGAGCGATCGCTCTCTACCCAGGCTCGTGCTTTCTACCAAAACCTTGCAATGGCTCTCGCAATGGCTACTTTGCAATGGCTACATTGTTTAATAGCTGAGTATGCTCATCCATGGCAAGAGCTAAGGTAGCAAAAGTTTCTAAGGATTACATATCATGTTCGGGTCAATTTGTAGCACTCTGTTGCGTAAGACCCTTTCCCCAGAGCCTCGTTGTGTGAACCTGAGATGCACCCCGGCAAATATACTGCCGTTCAGTCAAACCCTATGTATCAATCTTGAGTAGTCCTCAAAATGTAATGATTTTTATGGGGCGAACGAAGCCTACCCCATAAAAAATCATTACATGAATATCAGCACCCACTCTTTTTCACACAGTTGACTCTTTTTCACATAGTTGTAAGCGAAAAGGCTCCCCTCGAAAATACGTCGCTAGAAGCATTTCCAAGAGTTTCTAACTCACAGTTTTCAAGAAGCTTACTAAGCAACACTCAAACTGTCAATCCAGTCAGAAGTAGACATGACCTTGCTAAAGAAAGACTGCTGGCTGACTAGAGTCGATCGATGAAGCTCTTCAGCAGTAGCACTACCTGCCTCATTCTCAAAGGCTAGCGTTCCGGTGGAATCAGAGAGAAACTCTACTGAAAACCCCAGATGAGCCGCCTGTCTGGCCGTTGTATCGCAGCACATCTGAGTCATGTATCCGGCAATCACAACAGTATCGATCGCCTGTTCTCTAAGCCAAGATTCTAACTCTGTTCCGGTAAAGCTTCCGGGCAAGGTTTTCTCAATCAGCAAATTGTGAGGCTGTTTGGCAATTTCAGGATAAAGCTCCCAGGCTGGGCTGCTTTTATTAAAAATAGGGGAGGTTGGCTCTGATTCCGTATGTTGCACGACGATAATAGGAATATCTTGATTTGAAGCCATTTGCATCGCCGATAGAATATTCTTTAAGCTGTCGGGCGGATAAGTCACTGGCAATTGACCCGTAAAATACTCATTTTGAACATCAATAACTAGCAAGGCGCGCTTCATAGATCTCTCCTGTAGGCTGATTAGCTGTTGTCTCCATTCATACCATTGATCTTAAAAAAGCTATACAAAGCTACAATGGCAAACTCATATTCCTCCGAATCTACAAGTCGTGACTCTTCTGGCTTTCACCGACTGCATGAACAGGTGCAGCGATGGATTTGGGAAAAGCAATGGACAGAGTTACGCGATATTCAGGAACAGGCGATCGCCCCTATTCTCTCTGCCAATACTGACCTGATCATTGCTGCCGCGACCGCCGGAGGTAAAACAGAGGCGGCGTTTCTGCCTATTTTCTCCAAGCTGATGAGCAGCAGAGAAACCGGAGATATTAAGCGTGGGGAGGGAATACAGGTTCTCTACATTAGTCCGCTTAAAGCGTTAATTAACGATCAGTATCGTCGGCTATCTGAGCTAGGAGAGCGTCTAGAAATTCCTGTGCATCCCTGGCATGGCGACATTAGCTCTAGCCGCAAACAGCGAGTGCTACGCAATCCAGACGGCGTGCTGCTAATCACGCCAGAGGCGTTAGAAGCTATGTTTGTTCTACGAGGGCATGAGCTAACCGCCATCTTTGCCACACTTCAGTATGTGGTGGTGGATGAACTGCACTCCTTTATCGGGATTGAGCGAGGACAGCAATTGCGATCGCTCCTTCACCGTCTAGAGCTGGCTATTCACCGCCGCATTCCTCGCATTGGACTCAGCGCTACGCTGGGCGAAATGAATCTGGCAAAAGAGTATTTGAGAGCTGGAGAAGTAGATGCTGTTACCCTAATTGAATCTTCAGAGGCAGGACAAGAAATTAAGCTGCAAATTCGCGGATACCGAAAAATTGCGCCAGTTTTTCTAGAGGATGAATCTGATCAGGAGTCTGAGGAGAGTAATTCCAGAGATGAAATTGATATCGCCAATCATCTGTTCAAGGTGCTGCGGGGGGATAAAAATCTCATTTTCATCAACCGTCGCCAGGATGTAGAGAAGTACGCTGATTTACTCAGCCGTCTCTGCGAAATTCATCATGTCCCCAATGAGTTCATGCCCCATCACGGCAGCCTGTCAAAAGAGCTGCGAGAGGCGGCAGAGGATGCGCTCAAAGAAGACAATCGCCCTGCTAATGTTGTTTGTACCTCGACCCTAGAGCTGGGTATCGATATTGGAGCCGTTACCTCGATCGCCCAAATTGGCGCACCCTATTCGGTATCTAGCACCCGGCAGAGGTTAGGGCGATCGGGACGGCGATCGGGCGATCCGGCTATTCTGCGGATCTACATTACCGAGCCAGAAATTACGCCTCACACCCATCCTGAGAAGGCGCTACATCCTGCTTTAGTGCAGGCGATCGCCATGACTCATCTGCTGCTGCAAGGCTGGTATGAGCCGCCTAGAGTCGGAAAACTACACCTCTCGACTTTGGTTCAACAGCTCCTGTCGCTGATCGCTGAGCGGGGTGGAATTCGCCCCGATCGCGCCTGGACAGAGCTTTGTGAAGCGGGCGCATTCTCTGAAGTTGATAAAACCACCTATGTTCAGGTGTTGCGCTGCTTGGGAGAACAGGATTTGATTCAGCAAACTCAGGAGGGTCTGCTGCTGCTGGGGCTAACGGGCGAACGATTGGTGAACCACTACAGCTTCTACACTGCCTTCAAAACGCCCGAAGAGTATCGCGTTACCACAGTCGGTAAAACTCTAGGAACGCTGCCGATCGACTATCCTATTCTGGAAGACAGCTACCTGATTTTTGCTGGGAGCCGATGGCAGGTTTTATCCGTCGATCGCATCCATCGTGTCATTGATGTCATTCGGGCTGCGGCAGGGCGCGTTCCCTACTTTGGCGGTGAGCCGGGATTGGTTCATGATCGCATTCGCCAAGAGATGTTCAAAATCTACACCACAGAAGATACGCCGATCTTTTTGGATGCAACAGCAAGAGATCTATTACAAGAAGCGAGGGCGAACTTCCTGATGTATGGATTAGATCATTCTCCAGTGATGGAATATGGACATCAAACTTTGCTGTTTCCCTGGGCGGGCAGTCTAGTCATGAATACGCTATTCATTCAGTTCTTGACCGATAAGCTGGAGGTTGATCAAGGAGCGATCGCCCTCACCATAAATGACATTACCCCGGCTCAACTGCTGCGATACCTCAAAAAGCTATCGAAGGCAGACTCGCCTGATCCTGCTATTCTCTCTACTGCTGTCCGCAACAAAATTATTGAAAAACACGATTTATTTTTGAGCGAAGAGCTGCTTTGTAAGAATTACGCTACAAGCTTTTTGGATGTCGAAAGAGCATGGCAGGTCATTCGTCAAATTATCAAAAGATAGTTCAAAACAGTATCTTTAAGAACTAATCTTCTATTAATTTCCGCTAATTTTCTGCAATGAGCCATTGCCCCAAATTGATGACCGATTATTATCATTATCAATTGAACAAAGTACCTTGACTTTTGGAAGTTCTAGCGCCAAGGGCTGAGAGTCTTGAGCCATTAGACTTTGATAATCAGATTGAAAAACAGGCAGCGGTGAGCCAAGCAGCTCTTGCGATCGCACTCTATTTTTCCTAACATCTTTTCCAGATGTCATAACCCATACAACCACAATAAAACAAAGCGCTAGACTCAAGCTCAAGTCTCGTTGAGCAACAGATAAAGTCAACCCGTTTGCGATTGGCTTAATGTGAGGTGGAGCTATCACTTGCCAGACAGACTGAACGAAGGTTTGTAGCTCTGCCTGTTTTGTTAGAGACAAATTCAGTTTATTAGTCGCAAGCTGCAACTCTAACTGTAGCTGATCATATTGCCGTGCTAGACCTGCCCATTGCCTGATTCTGTCACCTAATAAAGCCTTAGTTTGAACGATCGCTTCATAGCTGATTTCCAGCATCCGCACTTGATTTTCAGCAACCTTCAGCTCTATTAACATTTTGAGCTGATGTGCTTCTTGAGAGTTCTCTGGTTTGGAATCAGTGTTGAGCTGAGAAAGGCGATCGATCAAGGGTTTCTGAACAGTTCGAGATAGCTGCTCAGACAGCCGCTGATAGTGTTGCTCTAACAGCTGCTGTTTTACACGGTTTGACTCAAGATTAGATTCAGGATGACTACGTTCTAGAGTGAGCTGAATTGCAGTTTCTTGAAACTGGCTCAGCAATTCTTGATAGTCTAAACTCTGCTGACTTAACAACTGGCTTTCAAGGCGTTGATATTCAAAGATCTGGTTCTTAAATTGATTTAAAGATTCGGCGGATCTCTGCTGCAAAACTGCGTAAGCCGTTCGCGCTTCAAGCAGTTGACTTTGTAATTCCTGCTGTTGTTGAGTCAGGGCATTACTTTGCTCTGCTAATTGCCGTCCTAACTGAGCTGGATTGGCTGAGTGATGCTGCTGAAACTGCCGCAATTTTTCTTGAGTTCGTGCAACTTCTTGCTGTAGCTCTGGCACTCTTTTCTCAATAAATTGCAGTGCTGAATAGTTATTTGCTGGAGACTCTTGACTGTATTTCAGGTATGCCTGAGAAAGCCGTTCTAGAACCGCTTGAGTTCTCCGAGGATCTGTATCCTGATAACTAATTTCTAAGGTTCTAGAACCTTCAGGATGAATAATTTTCAGATTACGGCTGAGGCGATCGTAGTTAAAGTCAGGATACTGGTTTTGTAGCTCTGCAATTACTGGAGAGAGAAGCTTTGGACTCCATAGAATTCTAGCTTGAGTTGCATAATCAATGTTAGGTGTAGGCGTTTTCACCTGAGCCACTGAATTTTCACGAGAAGTATTTCCCTCTTTAGGTTCTAGAGAAAGCTGTAAGTCACCCTCATATTGAGTTGAGTAAGGCTCCACTGGAACGAGGTGAGAACCTGCAACGGCAGCGATTGCCACACTCGCCAATACTCCAGTTCTTCGGTTAAAAACATTTGAGAGTATCTGACATTTTTTAGGCTCAGGTTTTCCAAGCTCCACTTTTCTAGGTTCAACAATTCTAAGCTCAGAGGCTCTAAACTCAGAGGTTCTAGAAGCTGCTAACATCGATTGCGGTATATCATCAACTGTAGGAGAGACAATGGACTTGTTCATGATCAATCAGAGGCCAGAGCAGAACGGGTTATTGCTGAGTGAGATTATCGAGCGCGATCGCTGAAGATCCTCTTCTAAGATTGACTTAGGGAACGAGCGCGATAATAACCCTCTGGCATATTTGCGGTTTCTTTGGCAGCGTTGGCTACCACACCTAAAACAGCGGTAGAGGAAATCTTTAGCTCCTCCAAGGTTTGTGCAAGAGCCGATCGCTTGCTTTTTCCCATTCTGGCAACCAGCACCAAACCGTCTGTTTGGGAAGCAATCAGACCGCTATCTGCCAGGCCCAAGAGAGGAGGGGTGTCATAAATCACGAGATCAAACACCGTTTGAAAGTGTTCCATCATCGCTCGCATTTTCTCAGAAGTGAGAAGCTCTAGCGGGTCACCAACGGTTTGTCCAGCCGTCAGCACCATCAGATTGTCTCTGACAGCAGATGGCTGGATGGCGTTACTCAAACTGACGTTAGCAGAAAAGATGTCGCTTAACCCTTGCGTGTTGGGCAAATTCAGGAGCTGATGAACTTGAGGATGACGTAGGTCTGCATCCACCAAAAGCACCCGCTTGCCCATAGCTGCAACTGCCTGAGCCAAGTTAACGGCGATCGTCGTTTTTCCATCTCCCGGCTGTGGTGAACTGATCGCTAGGGAGCGAGCGGGCGGGTCAAAGCTAGGCAACAAACGAATATTTTTGTAGATAGAGTAAAACGACTCAATGAAGGCAGCGTTTTTAGCTTTGTCAAGCGGAACTGCACCCAAGAGCGGTAGCCCAGTCGATCGCTTAGTCTCATCTGGAGTTTGGAGAATATCCTGAGAAACTTCTACCAGGAAACCCACCCCTATTCCCAGTAGAATTCCGAGGACGGCAATCAAACCCAGCAGAGCTGCACTGTTGACTGCACCTACTTTCTCCAGGTTGCCATCCTCGTCTCGAATGAGCTGTGGAGGTGTAATTAACTCCCAAGGCACTTCCTGCTGGGCAGCGTCAATTTGTAAAGCTTCCTGGCGGCTAGAAAATTTGTTTAAGCTCTCTGTTGCTAGCTCTAGCTCCCGTTGCAGATCAGCATACTGTCGAGCTACAGCAGGAATGAGCTGAATTTCTTGATTGACTTCAGCTTCAGATTGAGTGATGGCGCGATCGCGCGCTTCGGCAACCGTAATAGAATCAGCCGCTTTGCTCACAACTCGTGCAGCCTCTATATCCATCAGACTCTGTAAATTTTGCTGCTTCTCTAGCAAAGCCTGCATGGCTGGGTTATCAGGCTGTAAACGACCTGACTCAGTGGCAATCTCGCCCGCAATTTCCTGATACTGATTGAGCAACGATTGGTAGTAAGGAGCCTCCCCTAACACAGAGGTAAGATTGTTGGACTGAAGCTGTTGTGAAAGCGTTTCAGTTCTTGCTTGAGCTTCTGCAAGATCCGTTTGACTATCAGACGACTGCTGACCTAAATTACTAGCTTGCTGACTGAGCTGTTGCGCCTCTAGTTCTGGGTCAACAATCGAATTGCGTTCCCGTAGATCTTGAATTTGACCCTGGAGCGAGTTCACCTGCTGTTGAAGTTGAGGGAGCTGACTGTCAATGAACTTGATCCCTTGTCGAATAGTAGATTGACGATCTTTCAAGCTGTATTGAAGGTAGGCTTGAGAGATTTTATCTAAGACATATTGAACTTTCCTAGGATCAGAATCTTGATAAGATACATCAATAATTTTAGTGCCCTGCTCCTTTAGATCGAGAGTCAGTGAAGTAATCCGAGAAAGCTCTAAGTTAAGCAGCAGCTTTTCATAGGTAATGTCTGGATAGCGGGTTTGCAATTCCTTAACAATCCCATTCATTAGCCTAGGGCTTTGCAGAATCCGAATTTGAGTACCGTAATCCAGACTAGAACGGCTCGGATCGAAGGGCGGTAGGCTGTTTTCTACACCTTGAGCCTGAGCTGAAGAGCGAGCCTGCTGCTGGTCTGCATTAACGGGTTCTACTAAAAGCTGAAACCTACCTGCATATTTAGCAGGTGTTACGCTTTTGATAGAAAAGAGCAGCCCTCCACCTGCTACTACTGTGCCAATCATCACCGCAGCGATTAACTTTGCTCTGCGGCGAAAAACCGCTCCGACCCAGCCTAAATCCCACTGCTCTTCTTGAGGAGTGGGGGTTGCAGAACTCTGAAACAACTGCATCAAACGATTTTCACTAGACTCGGAAGATGGAGATAGGGAAGGTTGCTTACTATTCATGTCATTACCTTAAAATGTTTCTAGTGAAGGTTGATGCTAATGACAGGTGTGATTCGATCATCAGTTCAATTTCCAAAAATTCGCAGAAGATTGAGGACAGGGATAAAGGTTGAGACGACACCACCAACGGGTCCTAGAAAGTTATCTAAACCATCCCTAAAGGCGGCACCCCCTGAGCGACGTACGACAATAATGTCGTTGTTTTGCAGAGCCGGATTGGTACCATCATTCACGCCTTGAGCCAGATCGATCGGCACTTCCCGCTTGGTGACAGTACCGTCTGGATTGAGGCGAATTAGGTCTACTGAGCTGCGACGGGCACGTTGGTTATCGAATCCACCTGCTGCCAGCAATGCCTGATTGAGAGGAGTATTGGGTGGAACTTGAACGGTTCCGGGCTGCTCTACCTCACCGACAATATTGACCTGAATGGTGTTGGGAGCAAAGCTGGCGGCAGCAATTTCAGCCGATTGCTCTGGAGTCAGATCAGTAGCAGTGGGAATAGAGATCGTGTCGCCAGCTTTCAAGATGGTATCTTGGCTGGCGTCTCCCTCCTGAATCAACTTTAACAAGTCAACATCAACGGTTTGCACCATACCTGAGCGAGTAGTACGCCGAATTTGAATGCGACGAATATCGGCTAAGGGCTTAATACCTCCCGCGAGCTGAATCGCCTTAGTCACGGTTGGAAATGAATCACTGTCTTGAGGACTATTGAACTGATCGGTAGTTCCTGGTACGCCAGCAGCTCCAGTTCGGGTATTGCTGTTCACAGTGTAGGAACCGGGTCGAAAGACTTCACCCACAACAGCAATATTGATAGGTTGAGGCTTTGCTGCAAAGTTAGAATCTGCGAGTTGAATGGCCTCTGCCAAACTAATCGTTGTTGCAGTTGGGATCATTATGGTGTCGCCGTCTCGCAGGGTTAGATCTTGTTGGCGATCGCCATTTTGCAAAAACCTCCATAGATCAACTGTGATGATCTGATCGGCTCTCCCGCGCTGAAGCCGACGAACTTGAATTTGCCTGACATCAGCCGATTGGGTTGTACCACCCGCAAGCTGTAGTGCCGCAATCAGGGTAGGAAATTGGCTACTGCCTTGTCCCTGCTGAGTTAGCGTTATTGGGTAAGACCCTGGGTTAGTTACTTCTCCAGCTAGATTAATTGTCAGAGGACGAGGAGCCAGTAGCGTTACGGTTGTGAAAGGACGTTTATAAAAGCGGAAATACTGTTCTGAGAGCAGGTTGCCCACTTGCGCAAGACTTAGCCCCTGGACTGAAACGCTGCCAACAAGCGGCAGGTTGAGGGTGCCATCCACTAGGACTTGATATCTACCGTTCTCTCCGCTGTACTCTGGAGCATCGAAGATATCGATTTGAACTTGGTCACCCGCTCCCAAGGTATAAGTCTCATCAATTAGTAAGCTAGGGCTGGAAGGCAAAACTGGGCTAACTTCCCGTGGTTCAACGCCATAGCCTGGAAAAGCTGTTGTAGTCAAGATTATTAGGGCAACACCCGTTACAGATAGGGGCCGTCTTAAGTAGGCTGGAATCACAGAATGTACTCCGTACAGTAGATTTTTCGCAAAAATTGGGATGTATTCTGCCATCGTTTACGACCAGGATTCAGCACTTTCAAGACAAGAAGGCAGACTATCCTGTCCAACGTTTACAGATTTAGTCATTCATAACCGGAAATATCCGGAAGCTTTACAAAATTCCTATACGATGATGGGTTTTCACTCTGCTGCTTCACCGAGGTGTTTTCTGAGAATCAATGCAGCCGTTGCGTTTTGCACTTGATTCATCTCACGCTCAATTTGCCAAAGATCCACACAGTATGGACAATCTCAGTCAAATTATTAACTTACTTGAAGAAGCTATAAAGATGACACACCAACTTCCGGGAAATTCCTGAATGTCAGAGTGAGTAGAGGAATACAGCGTTAAGTTATGTACGAATCAGCAAGGCTATGAGCTGTGAATATACTGCTGGGGCGATCGTCTCTATATAAATTTCACAAAGCTGATTCGATAAGATCGCAGAGATCTGAAGTAACTGACACTTCTGTCAAGAGCATCAGGGTTTCAATTGGGTTTTGATGTTGTCACGTTCTTCACTCTATGAAGCAAATTATCCTAAATCCAGGAATATTTCTCACGGTTGCTGCCAGTGCTGTCGTGTACTTTTTACTGGCAATCAATCTTAGCAAGAGTCGAAGAGTTAGAGCTTTTCTACATATTTCTTTTACGGCTATTACACTAATTGCCATTCCAGGCACAGACATATTTCCAATTAATCGGCTGCATCCAAAATGGCTGATTTTTCCTTCTCTGAATACGATGATTTTGCTGGCTATTTATGCCTCTGTTGCAATAATCGTAAACTCACGATTTAAGCACTTATTAGGCGAGTTCTTATCTCTATTAAGTAAGGATATATTTCTGGGCTTTTTGATGGTGTTTCTGCTGTTTTCCGGATCATGGTCTGCGGTTCCCGAAATATCTTTTAGATACAGTGTTGGCTTGGTTTTTGCCAGTGCTTTAGCTGCACACATCGGCAGAACTTATAGCTGGAAGCAATTGTCTGTATTTTTAAGATTTGGTAATGCCTTTGTTGCTTTTTTCGGTCTTCTGTTCTCAATTTTTATTCCATCAATAGGTGTAAACGAAAAAGGCTGGAAAGGATTATTGATTCATCCTAATATTCTTGCAGCATTTCTTGCCTTGACGATCGCCATCTGGTTTCTAGACGCAATTCAAAATCCTAGAGATAGAAAGCTCTCAATTCCGATCATTCTTGGACTCTTCTTCGTGTTAATTAAAACAAATTCGACAGGCGGTCTTCTAGTAACGGCTATTTTACTCTCCCTAGTTTCCGTTATGTCGTTTTTCAAGAAGTTCTTTAAGAGTGTGCCGTTTAGACCAGCTTTCGCTGGCTTTGTTGTATTCATAGTTGCAAGCTTGATCATTTCTCTACTGGCGTTTGAAAATATTGAGACAGTTTTTGCTGCTTTTGGTAAAGATTTAACCTTCACGGGTCGAGCAGATTTTTGGGCACAGATCATAGGCTATGTTCAAGAGAAGCCACTTTTGGGCTATGGTCATCGAGGATTTTGGCTAGAACCAGGAGGTCCTGCGTCTTTTGTAAGAACTAACTCTGGATTCAGACCTGTAGAGGCTCATAACGGTTTTCTGGAATTGACCTTAGATTTAGGCATCACAGGTCTGATTCTTTTCCTACTATCGTTTGGGAGAAGCACTTATTTAGCCTTTCGTTTTGCCCTGCAAAGCAGCTCACTTGATGGCTTGATACCGCTCCTCATCATGATATTTCTAATGAGTTCAAACACCGTAGAAAGTCGATTGCTTACCGTTGACTACATTTGGTTTTACTATATTTTGTCGGCCGCAAAGTTAAATACTAATTCACTTCATACCAGCTGATTCAATGTCTAATTGGTTACTGCTTAACTTACAGGTTGAACTATGTCTAAGTATTTTCAAAAAGTTTGGTTCATCTTAGGAAGTCTAAGAGCAAAACTTCCTCTTTTGCTGATATTTCTGATTGTTTCCTCGATCACAGAAACTGTTGGAATTGGATTACTAGCTCCATTCTTTGCGATCGTGCAAAATCCTAAATTAATTCAGCAGGTACCTATCTTAAAACAGATAGCGATCCTATTCAATATCACGTCTAACGAGACGTTTATTGCTCTCCTCTGTATTCTTATCATTACTGTTTTTATTGTTAAATCAGTTCTCTATTTTCTTTCAAAGTACTACATTTTAAAGTTTAGCCATTCTCATCGGGGAGTTGTTATTGAAACCCTAAATCGAGCCTATCTTTACGGTGAATATAACTATATCGCTGGAAAGAACTCGTCGGACTTAACTAAAAACATCCTGATTGAGACTCAAAATTTTTGTTACAAGGTGTTGTTAGCGCTTTTATATGGCATTTCCAACTTCCTGATTCTTATTTTTCTATTTGTTCTCATGGCTGCCACCAATTTATTTTTACTGGTGACGACTCTAGCGGCTCTACTGCCTATTTTCTTGCTAATTTACAGCATGAAGAATAGGTTGAAAACTTGGGGTAAAGTTGCATCAGAATCTCAACAAAAAATCATTCAAACGCTGAATCACGGCTTAGGGGGCTTGAAGGAAACTCGCATAATTGGCTGTGAGCCTTATTTTGAGACCAAAATGGAGGGTTTCACGCACCAACATGCTCAAGCAGAATCCTTGTCTGCCAGTTTCGAGATGTTGCCCCGAATTTTGATTGAATCGGTTTTGGTGATCTTTATTGTCTCGCTAATTGCCATCTCGCAACTGATCTTTGCCCGCAGCACAGATTCGCTCATTTCTAGCCTCAGCGTATTTGCTGTCGCTTCCATTCGCTTACTGCCTGCGGCCAGCCAAGTCATGGGAACGTTAGGGAGCATTCAAGGCACTCGGCATTCGGTAGATATTTTGTATGCAGATCTAAGAGAAGCAGAGCAACAATACGCCGCCTATAGCAACACAGCTCCAGGTATGACAGATAAGAAACTCTCTTCGGCTACCGAGGCTTCGCTCCCGATGCGCTTTATGAAAGAAGTTCAGCTTGCAGATGTAGTTTACGGCTACTCTAAAACGCTGGCTCCGGCTATTAACGGCGTGTCTCTCAAGATTCGTAAGGGAGAATCAATCGCTTTTATTGGAAAGTCAGGGGCGGGGAAGACAACGCTGGTTGACATTATCTTGGGACTTCTGACGCCTCAAAAGGGAGACATTACGGTAGATGGGGTTTCAATCTACAAGAACCTGCGCGCTTGGCAAAATATGTTGGGATACATTCCCCAATCTATCTTTTTACTAGATGACACTGTAGAACGAAACATTGCGTTTGGTGTTCCAGATCATTTGATTAATCACTCTAGACTGCAAGAGGCAATTGTCGCTGCTCAACTGGAAGAGTTAGTATTTCAACTTCCTAACGGTGTGCAAACCCAAGTGGGAGAGCGTGGAGTCAGACTATCAGGAGGACAGCGTCAGCGAATTGGCATTGCTCGTGCCCTATATCACGAGCGAGAAATTTTAGTCTTAGATGAAGCAACCTCTGCACTAGATAACGAGACAGAACAGCGGGTGAGTGAGGCTATTAGAGCACTTGCTGGAAAGAAAACGGTGATTATCATTGCCCATCGTCTCTCGACAGTAGAACATTGCGATCGCGTTTATCTGCTGGAGCAAGGACGGATTGTTAAATCAGGTAGCTATGCCGAAGTCGTAAAAGCCTAATCAAAATAGCAGATTAATCCCAATTAACATCACCCATTCATTCAATACCCACTCATTCAATACCCACTCGTTTAGCGTCCATCAATTTAGAGGGATTGTAATCATGACTAAAGTTTATATTCTTCTGCCTGTTCACAATCGCCGCGAAATCACCTTGGCTTTTATCAAGTTTTTGAAGGCGCAAACCTATTCTAACTATCAGCTTATTCTGATTGATGATGGTTCAACAGATGGCACAGCAGAAGCTGCCGTTAGGTTGCTTCCCTCTGTTATTGTGATCAGAGGTCAAGGGGATTGGTGGTGGGCTGGGGGATTGCAGCAGGGAATTAATTGGATTAAATCAAGTCTTGAAATTGATCAGGATGACATAGTCCTGATGATGAATGATGATGTTCATTTCGAGGAAGATTTTATTGAAAAAGGGGTGAGAAAATTAACTTCAAGTAATGGTCATTTGCTGAAGGCAGAAGGCTATAGTCTTCAGACCCAAAATTTGGTATCTCGAGGAGTTAGGGCAGACCTTTGGTCTCTAAAATTTAGAGAAGCAGACACAGACGAAGAAGTTAACTGCCTTGACACAAGAGGGCTATTTATGAAAGTTTCGACGCTCTTGAAAATTGGAGACTTCTATCCTAAATTTCTTCCTCACTATCTTTCTGATTATGAGTTCACAATTCGAGCCTATAAAAAGGGACTAAGACTCTTCACTGATCCTGATGTGAGGCTATGGATTAATGAGCAAACAACAGGTCCTAGTCATTTTAAGGAACTTGATTTCCTTCTTTTCTTCAGAAGATATTTTTCAAAACGATCGGTGGTCAATCCTCTTTACTACAGCAGTTTTGCAATTCTTTCCTGCCCCAAGATTGCACTACCCTTCATTTTGCTGAAAATCTGGTGGGGCGGAATTACTACAGTGATTAAAAGAGCTGTATATATTCTTTACTGGAGCATGATCAAAAAGGTTAAGCATGGGGGACAGACTTAAGAATTTAGCCTAAAAGTTTTTGATGATCTTTATCTGAGTTTTTGGTTAGTTATTCGTGAGCAGCAGTAAGTGAATTTTTAATTATGTCTTCAGCCAATCTAAAAACCCCAGTTGTATTCATAGTCTTTAAACGAGCCGATACGACTGCAAGAGTATTTGAAGCCATTCGACAGGTTAAGCCTTCTCGCCTCTTAGTGGTTGCTGATGGCCCTCGGAGCGATCGCCCTGGTGAGGCTGAACAATGTGCTGCGACCCGCGCTATTATTGACCAAGTTGACTGGGACTGTGAAGTCGTCAAGAACTACTCTGAGGTCAATTTAGGCTGTGCCAAACGTGTTTCCAGCGGATTAGATTGGGCATTTAGTCTTGTAGAAGAAGCTATTATTCTTGAAGATGATTGTGTGCCTCATCTTACATTTTTTAACTTTTGCGAAGAGCTATTAGCCCGTTATCGAGATGACAACAGAATTATGTCTATTTCTGGGCAAAACGTCCAGCTTGGGCAGAAAACAACAGATGACAGCTACTACTTCTCTCGGTATAACCACTGCTGGGGCTGGGCAAGCTGGAGACGGGCGTGGCAATACTACGACCTTGAGATGAAAAATTGGCTAGACGTTCGCGCAAAGCATATTTTAAAGGATATTTTTGAGGACGATCGCGCTGCAAAATACTGGACTAAAATCTTTCAAGATACCTATGACAAGAAACATAGAACCTGGGATTATCAATGGACGCTTTCTTGCTGGTTACAAGGCGGAGTTAGTATTATCTCAAGCGTCAATATGATCTCTAATATTGGCTTTAGCCTAGATGCTACAAATACACAGACAACTGAAGCCAATAACCCCTATGCTGCCATGCCAGCAGAACCCCTAGAAATTCCTCTAAAGCACCCCCATTACATCATTAGAAACGCACGAGCAGATGCCATCACTCAAAATCAATTTTATGACACTACGTTGCCTGTCCGCATCAGAAGAAAAATTAAAAAAATGATTAATCTCTAATTAACTTTTGATTGAAGATCGAATTGAAACCTGAATCAAAGGTTAGACCCTTTCAAATAAACCTTAAGGTATAAATGAAGATTTTACATATTTCTACATCTGATTTGGATGGCGGTGCGGCTCGTGCAGCCCATCGGCTCCATCGGGCGTTAATTAATAGCAACGTTGATTCTCAAATGCTGGTACGGGCAAAATTAAGCCGCGACAAAACAGTCATTGCCCATAAACCTCTGATTGCTCAGCTTGGCTCCAAGCTGGATGAGCAAGTCTTACGTTTTTACCCCAAATCCTCTTCCGAAAATTTTTCGGCTCAGTGGTTTCCCGATTCTATTGTTTCTCAAGTTAAGCAAATTAATCCAGACATTGTTCATCTCCACTGGACTCGCAATGGCTTTTTGCAGATTGAATCTCTCCCAAAGTTTCAGAAACCCATAGTCTGGACATTGCATGACATGTGGGAGTTTACCGGAGGATGCCACTATACCCAAGAATGCGATCGCTACACCAAAAACTGTGGAGCTTGTCCGCAGCTTGACAGCCTCAAAGCTAATGATCTTTCTCGTCAGATTTGGCAGCGTAAAGCCAAAGCTTGGCGTAATCTCAACCTAACGCTCGTCACGCCCAGTCGATGGTTAGCAAAATGCGCCAGCAGTAGCCCGCTATTTGAGCAGTATCGGGTTGAGGTGATTCCCAATAGCGTAGATACACAGATCTACAAACCTATTAGTAAGGCAATGGCTCGTGAGGCGCTAAACCTACCTCAAGATAGGCAGTTGGTTTTGTTTGGAGCCGGAAGCACAACTGCCGATCCTCGCAAGGGCTTCCAGTTTCTGCTCTTGGCACTGCAACGTCTTGATGTACAACGATGGGGCAATCAGTTGGAACTTGCCATTCTTGGAGAATCTGCATCTGGTACGGCTTTACCTTTAGCCTTTGATTCGCATTATTTGGGTCGCCTAGGGGATGATATTTCTCTGGCATTAGTCTATGCCGCTGCTGATCTATTCGTTGCTCCTTCTATGCAAGATAACTTACCCAATACCGTAGTTGAAGCGCTGGCTTGCGGTACTCCTTGTCTCGCATTTGATATTGGCGGTATGCCCGACATGATCGATCATCAGCAGAACGGATATTTAGCCCAAAAATTTAATGTTGAGGACTTAGCAAGGGGCATGGAATGGATTTTAGAAGATCAGGAGAGACATGCTCAACTCTCTAGAAAAGCTCGTCAAAAAGCCACAGAAACATTTAGTCAAGAGCAGCAGGCTAGTCGTTTTGTGGATCTCTACAAAGCATTGGTTAGTTAGAGAATAACTAAAGTATTTTAATAGGCATCGCTCCAATGCGCAAAAGTTTAGCTCCTTAAGGATTTGTAAAAATTGACCTATGAAGACTAATTGTGAGGTTGTTCAATCCTCATTGCAAGCTAGTGAAAACAAGCTCGATCGCAAAATTATGCTGTTTGATCTGAAGTTTGCAGGTCATCATGCTAACTACATTCGCCATCTTGTTCGATACTGGGGAGATAATCGGATTCCAGGGCGGCTTGACATCGTTGTGTCGCCTCATTTCATTCAACGACATCAAGACGTTGTTGTGCTTGTAGAACAGTATCCACAATCTACTATCAACTTTATTCCCATTTCCACGCAAGAATCATTAAATATTGAAGCTGATAAAACTGCTTTTGAACGAGCTGTTCGCAACCTTAGAGAGTGGCGTTTACTCTGCAAATACGCTGCTTCTCTAAATGCTGACCAGTGTATGATCATGTATCTTGATACCTGTGAGTTGCCGCTAACGCTGGGTCTTAAACCTCCTTGCCCTATTTCAGGCATATACTTTCGCCCTACGTTTCACTATTCCACTTTTTCTAGCTACCGTTTTTCGATAAAAGAGAAACTACAACAATTTCGAGAACGGCTTTTTCTACATCGCACTCTCCAAAATCCTAAGCTTCATACTCTCTTTTGCTTAGATCCACTGGTTGATCAGACTATAAAACAGATTTATCCAGAGGCTAGAGCTATACCATTAGCTGATCCAGTAGAAATTCCTGACCTTAGTTCATTACAGCCTCAAACCTTACAAGAAAAACACAAAATTCACCCTGATAGAACGGTATTTTTGCTGTTTGGGTTTATAGATGAGCGAAAAGGAATCTACCAGCTTTTAGAGGCTCTAAGGAGTTTACCTTCGGAGGTTTGCCAACAGCTTTGTATTTTAGTCGTAGGGCAGGCTAATCCCAGTGAAAAGGCTGCTATTTGCACACAGATTGACTTGCTTTGTCAAACTCAGCCAGTACAAATCATCCCTCACTTCAAGTTTGTTAGTGAGGAAGAAGTGCGCACCTACTTTCAATTAACAGATATGGTGCTAGCGCTGTATCAACGCCATGTGGGCATGAGCGGTATTCTGCTTTTAGCAGCAGCAGCGGGAAAGCCTGTAATTAGCACAAACTACGGGTTGATGGGCGAACTTGTAAAGCGCTACCAACTGGGGCTAACAGTAGATTCTACAAAAACGGAAGCGATCGCTCAGGGACTCCTTCAATGCTTGAATTCGAAAGAAATGCTTTATAACCCAGAAAAAATGAAGCAATTTGCTGAAGAAAACGATTCTAAACGCTTTGCAGAAACGGTATTTCAGAACCTCTAACTTCAGTCAGGTCTTCTAATATGACAGCCGATGGGAAAAAAAATGAGAATCTCCGAATTGCGTGGTTGATGCCTTCAGCAGAGGCAGGCGCGCATTGGCAGCCAATCTGGAGTGATTTTCTCAAAATATTTCAAAATACAGTATTCTATACCACTCGCGTATGGGCAGAATTCGATCGCGAAGCCTCTTATGCTAGTGCAGTCTTTCAAGTGGGTGATTTCAACTCTATTTTGGTTGATAAGAAGGGAACAGGTTATCAACATGGGTTCTTGAGCTTACCTTTTAATATTATTTTATATCTTGCTCAATTTAGACCCCATGCAATCATTGCTAATGCTTTTTCAATGTGGTCGTTACTGGCAATTATTCTTAAACCTCTGTTTAACTGGAAAGTCATAATTCTCTATGAAGGTAGTACGCCTAGCTCAGACTTTCGAGATTCCAAAATCCGCTCTCTCACCCGGCAATTTATCTCCAATCACTCAGACACATTTATTGCTAATACAAAATCTGCAAAAGAGTATTTAAGTCAGTTTCTTAAGGTTGAGGAAGAAAAGATTATTCTTGGACCTTATCTTCTACCTGATAGACAAGCAATGACTCAAAAACATCAGGAACTTGATTTTGATTTTTCGAGTTTGAAGCACCCTATTTTTCTATTTATTGGTCAAATAATTAATAGAAAAGGCGTATACGAACTGTTGGAAGCTTGTTCAATTCTTAAGGAGAAAGGGTGCTCTGACTATACGCTCTTGATGATCGGCGAAGGATCAGAACGCGATCGCCTCGAAGCACTAACTTGCGCCAAACATCTTACAGAACAGGTCGTTTGGTTAGGACGAAAAAACTATGATCAGTTAGGCACCTATTTTCAAAAGTCCGATGTTTTTGTCTTTCCAACTTTTGAAGATACATGGGGCATGGTGTCGTTAGAGGCAATGGTTTTTGAAAAACCTATTCTCTGCTCCAAATATGCAGGCACTTCAGAATTAATGGTTGAAGGAGTCAATGGATATCTTATTGATCCGAAGGCACCTGAGGAAATTGCTGAAAAAATGCGTCTTTTCATCACTGATAAAAACTTAATTGACGAAATGGGAAAAAAATCTAAAGAAATCATTGATGGATATACGATAGATTCTGCCATGCAGACCTTCATCAAAGCGATCGCAAGAACAACATAGATTCTTTTCTATATCTTGATCTACTCCATCTACCGCAGAAATATTATCGAAGCCACAGTTTTAATCAGATAACAGCAATCAATTCACCCATCGTTAAAACATCATGAAACTCTTGCTCTCTGCCTACGCCTGTGAACCTAACCGAGGTTCTGAAGAAGGTGTAGGCTGGAACGTCGTCATGCAGGCTGCGAAACATCACGAAGTATGGGTGCTAACTCGATCGTTTTATCGATCGGCGGTTGAAGCTGAATTAAATCGTCAACAGCTTTCTAATCTTCACTTCATCTATTTCGATCCATTCAACTGGACAGCAGACTGGCGAGATACTCAAGGAGCTGTGCAATTTCATTACTATCTCTGGCAAATTCAGGCTTATTTTATCGGGCGATCGCTTCAAAAAGAGATCAAGTTCGACGTAATTCGTCATGTAACTTACGTCAAATACTGGTCTCCAAGCTTCCTTTCGTTGCTTTCAGTTCCATTTATTTGGGGGCCTGTGGGGGGAGGAGAATCCGCACCAAAACCTTTTTGGAAAGATTTTAGCCTCTATGGTCAAACCTACGAAACTTTACGAACTTGGGCACAAAGAATAGGTGAACTTGACCCGTTTACCCGGATGACAGCCCGTCGAAGTCTACTAGCTCAGGCTACCACGGACGATACAGCAAAGCGTTTAGCTTATCTGGGTGCGCAAAATATTCACCTCTGTTCTGAATCAGGTCTATCTAAAGATGAAATAGAGCGCTTAGCTCAACAACCTCTTCCCCCTAGTGCTCCTATTCGCTTTATTAGTATGGGCAGATTGCTGCATTGGAAAGCCTATCATTTATCAATCATGGCTTTTCATACTGCCAACATACCAGACGCTGAATATTGGCTGTTAGGCAATGGCTCGGAACGGAAGCGACTCGAAGCCCTTTGTGAAAAGCTAAATATTAGTTCTCAAGTTAAATTTTTTGGCAGATTACCCCGTGAAGAAACTCTAGCTCGGTTAGCACAATGTCATGTCCTTGTTCATCCCAGTTTGCATGACTCTGGAGGGTGGACTTGTCTGGAAGGAATGGCTGCTGGAAGACCTGTAATATGTCTAAATCTAGGCGGGCCTGCTATGCAGGTCACTCATGAGACTGGTATCAAGGTTCCTGCTCACAATCCAGAGCAAACTATTCAAGATCTTGCTAATGCTATGAACCGTTTAGCCCAAGATGCAGAGCTTCGTCTTCGACTTGGACAAGCAGGTCAACAGCGGGTTAAAGATGAATTTAGCTGGGATGCCATTGGTCAAGCATTTGATGAGACTTATAAACAGATAGCTAAGTTAGCAAGTTAATCTCTCTAAGCAATTTTTGCAGTTCAAGATTTTCGATCGCACAGGGCTATACCTCAAATCTAATGACGTCGATCTACCGCAAATCTATACAGCTTCTACGGGTTCCAGGCTTATGCTCCATATGCATAAGCCAATACATAACTATTCAGAAAGACAAAGGAGAAAATAATAGTGGATTCTACGAAAAATTTTCAAGAAAAAAGCTATGAGCAACATGCTGGACATTTTCAAGAATATAGCCAAGAGGGTGAGAAGGCAGCACATGCAAAGACCTGGTTTGCCAAAGATACCGTCGATGCGTGGCGACATCAGCGAATGTACCAAACCATTGACCCAATTTTGACAACAGAGCCAAGGGCTAAGTGGCTAACTGTAGGCGATGGCAGATATGGTAATGATGCTAAATATATTTTAGATAAAGGCTGTGATGCTCTAGCATCTGATATATCAGATACTTTGCTAAAAGAAGCAAAAGAAGCTGGGTATATTTCTGAATACAAGCAGGAAAATGCTGAAGCTTTATCGTTTAATGAATCTGACTTTGACTATGCTTTTTGTAAAGAGGCTTATCATCATTTTCCCAGACCCGCACTTGCGCTTTACGAGATGCTGAGAGTGGCGAGCAAAGGAGTTGTATTAATTGAGCCAAATGATTTCTATGTGAACAGTAAAATCTCTGAAATTCTCTTCAGAAACTTAAGGATTTCAATCAAATGGCTGCTTCGGAGAAAAGAAAATAAACATGATTTTGAAGAATCTGGTAACTATGTATACAGTATTTCAAGAAGAGAAATAGAAAAAATTGCTCTAGGCTTAAATTACAGAGTGGTGGCCTTCAAAGGAATTCATGATATGTATTTTGAAGGCGTTGAGTATGAAAAGCTTTTAGATAATGGTCCTCTACAAAAAAAAGTAAGAAAAGCAATTAAATTCAAAGATTTGCTTTGTAGGCTCGGCTTCACAGATTATGGATTAATCACGGCTATTATTTTTAAACAAGAACCGTCCCAAGTGCTAATCCAGCGTTTGACTCAAGAGGGGTACGAAATTATCAATCTCCCAGATAATCCATATATTTCTGCTTGATTGGTAAATAGGCTTAATTTACTTAGGTTCATTCAAATTTCGGCGTTGCAGAATGGATGTACAAATTCATACATCCATTCTGCAACGCCTGCCTTCTTCCAAAATCTCTATCGAAATGGCAAAAGTCCTGATTTTAGGAGGTACAGGTGACGCAATTGAGCTAGCTGCCCAAGCCTCAAAAATTCCTGAAATTGAGGTGATTACGTCTTTAGCAGGGCGAACTCTCCATCCGATCGCCCCTCCAGGAGATTATCGTGTTGGCGGGTTTGGTGGGTCTGCTGGATTGGCGACCTACCTACAGGATCAATCTATTGATCTCTTGATTGATGCCACTCACCCCTTTGCAGCGCACATCTCCTGGAACGCTGAAGCCGCAGCAAGTGAAGTTGGTATTCCGTATCTAATGCTGGTACGTCCGATTTGGGAAAAGATGGAAGGCGATCGCTGGATTGAGGTCGAGAGTGTGGAAGCGGCGGCTGAGGCAATTCCCGCAGAGGCAAGGCGAGTATTCTTGACGATCGGAAGACAGCAGCTTGCGCCGTTTTCACAGTTCAACCCGCAGCTCAATATTTGGTTTTTGATGCGATCGATTGATCCGCCTGAGCCTCCCATTCCCCAGGGCAAAATACTGCTCGATCGCGGGCCTTTTCACTTGGAGCAGGAAAGAGAATTGTTGCAGGAGTATGCCATTGATGCCATCGTCAGCAAGAACAGTGGCGGTGATGCCACATATGCCAAAGTCAGGGCTGCCCGTGAGCTAGAAATCCCGATCGTCATGGTGCAGCGTCCCGCCATGCCCCCAGGAGAGCAGGTTTCAAATGTAGCGGCTGCCCTAGCATGGATTGAACAAGTGGTGGTCTCGTAAATCAAGAGGGTTTCATCACAGTCCACTGGGTGACTGTTGCCAGCGATCGCCAGCCCAAAAACTTGCCGACTGGCTCTGCTCGCTGAATGCCGATGCGGATGAATTCTCCACCCTGCTTTTCATGCCATTCAAACAGAGTTCGTTCTCCTTCTAGCGTCACGACATTGGCAACCAATCGCCCACCCGGTTTTAGAGCGTTCCAACAGGTTTCTAGCAGTCCTGGATGGGTGATGCCGCCGCCGATGAAGATGGCATCGGGAATAGGCAGGTTCTGAAGAGCATTCGGGGCGGTTCCTTCAACAATTTGCAGGTTAGGTGTGCCCAGTGCTGCTGCATTGTCGGCAATGTACTGCGTCCGGGATTTCTCGATGGCAATCGCCCGACAGCGGGGATGGCTACGCATCCATTCAATGGCGATCGAGCCGCAGCCTGCGCCCACATCCCACATTAGCTCTCCTGGCAGAGGAGCCAAGGCTGACAAGGTGACGGCACGAACTTCGCGTTTGGTGATCTGCCCGTCGTGGTGATACGCTGCATCGGGAAGTCCTGGAAGACGCGATAGTGCGCTATCGGAGATACACTCCACGGCGATCGTATTGAGGTCAGCTAGATTGCTTTCTGTCCAAGTGGCGGCAATACCCGTGATCTGTCGCTCATGCGCTCCGCCTAGGCGTTCCAATACAGTGGTACGACTGTCGCCGAAGCCTCGTTGAGTGAGAAATTCTGCGACGATCGCCGGAGTATGTTTGCCTTCACTCAAAATCAGGAGTTTTGCCTGGGGATAGAGGTAGGTCGATAGCAGCGCCAACGGACGGCTGCACAGGCTCAGGGTTTCTATTTCAGAGCGCGACCAGCCCAAGCGGGCACAGGCAAGGCTGAAGGCGGAAGGAGCGGGAATGATTGTGATTTCAGCGATCGGCACTTGCCGGGTCAATGTCACGCCAATGCCATAGCACATCGGATCGCCACTTGCCAAAACGCAGACGGGCTGACCGCGTTGCCGCACAATTTCATCCACAGAGCGGCTAATCGGAACTGCCCAAATCAGGCGATGCCGATCGTCGTCGGGCAGCATTGCCAGATGGCGATCGCCTCCCACTAGAATCTCAGCGCCATCCACGAGCGATCGAGCGATCGGGCTTAATCCAGGCAGCCCATCTTCGCCAATGCCCACGATCGATAGCCATTTCTGAGCCATACCATTATCTAAGCCCATCTCTAAGCTCATGTTTAAGAAAAACTCGCCGTCTAGCATTTTCACTACCTGACCATGCTAAGTTAGTCAAGCTTGGGGTTGGGAAAGTCCGGTGCGATTCCGGTACTGTGCCGCAACTGTAATGGGCTACTCATGAGCGAAGTCATGGGCTAAGCTCCAGTCAGAATGCCGACTCTGGTGGTGTCGTAAGGATGCCGCCACATATGCTGATTTTCTACCTATTTCCCTGCGTCGCACGGGGAAGGAGTTGATGTTGACTGAAACTGCTTGTCCTGGCTTATTTTACGCCACGCCTTCTCAAGACGGAGTCTTGTCTCGCATTCGTATTCCGGGCGGTATTCTGGCGGCGCGGCACTGCGAAGCGATCGCATCTTTAGCCAGTCGCTACGGCGCTGTTCAAATTACCAATCGGGCTAATCTACAAATTCGATCGGCTGAGGCTTTGTCGAGAGACACATTGGCGCATCTTCAGGAAGCAGGTTTAGCTGCTGCCCAAGAGACTGATCACTTGCGCAATATCATGGCTAGCCCAACGGCAGGAATTGATGCTCAAGCGCTGATCGATACTCGCCCTTGGGTCGCGCAGTGGGATCGTTATTTGAGCTTTCATCCTGAGCTGGCTGGGCTTTCAGCGAAGTTTAGCGTCTGCTTTGATGGCGGTGAAGCGGTTTCGGTGCGCGATCGCCCCAATGATATTAGCTTGGTGGCGGTGAAGCGGGATGAGGCAGTCTATTTTCGGCTGCACTTGAGCTTGGGCGATCGAGGAGAGCCGCCTCAGGATGTCGGGATTTTGCTAGAGCCAGAGGAGAGTTTATCTGCGCTGGCGACATTATCGGCTTTGTACCTGGATTACACGGTGCGGCAGGCTCCTCAACGCGATCCCGATCTCCATAGGCGCAGTCTCAAACCTCGCTTTAGAGAATTTCTGAGAAACTGGGGCATTACGGCCGTACTTCAGGCGTTGGAAAAACAAGTAGTCAATTATTCAAGCCCTTCGGCTCCACGTCCAAATCCCTTCAGAGTTGATAGATTTGGGGAGCTTGATAGCCTTCGTTCAGCTAAACATCTGGGTACCCATTCTCAACAGCAGCCGGGGCTTTTCTACAGGGGCATTGCGCTTCCTCTGGGGAGACTAGAAGCTGATCAACTCCAGGGATTGAGCGTTCTGGCAGCTCAGTACGGCGATGGCACCCTGCGACTTACGCCCTGGCAAAATCTGCTGATTCCCAATATTCCTGAATCGCAGATTGGGGCAGTGCAGGAAAGTCTGGAGGCTTTGGGATTATCTGGAGCGGCAACTCATCCTTGGGGAGCGATCGTTGCCTGTGTAGGCAGCAGGGGCTGTAAATTTTCGGCGACTGATACCCAAAGCCATGCCTTAGCGCTGGCAGAATACTTAGAGCGACGGGTAAAGCTCGATCGTTCCTTTAATGTTCACTTCAGCGGCTGTGAAAAATCTTGCGCTCAGCATCACGCGGCTGATGTGACGTTGGTGGGAGTGGCAGGTGCGATCGAAGCTTATGTCCTGTATGTTGGGAGTCGGAATTTAACATTGGGACGAGAACTCTATCGAGAATGCTCTCTTGAACAGTTGTTTCATTTAATTGAACGAATGCTGAGACTTTATCAGGATCGGCGGGTTGATGCTACGGAGACTTTTGTGGAATTTGTCGATCGATATAGCATTAATCAACTTAAGCAATTGCTGGGAGACAGCCAACAGCCTTGGGGGTCTCCCCCAAACCCCCGGCAGGGGACGGGTGCGTCCCCCACACCCCCTCCACACGAGAGGCTGGATGAGTTGGAGAGGTCGCGTTGCATCGGTGGGAGGATAGGGCGTTAATGTCTGAGCCTACGATGCCTGAGTTTACAATGCCTGAGCCTACGATGCTTGACTATATTCGGGATGGGAGCGAGATTTACCGTCGTTCTTTTTCGATCATTCGATCGGAGGTGAATTTGGCGGCGCTGCCGTCTGATTTGGAGTCTGTGGTGGTGCGGTTGATTCATGCTTGTGGCATGACGGATATTGTGGATGATTTAGCTTATTCGCCGGGTGCGGGTGCGATCGGTCGGTCGGCTCTGGCGGAGGGGGCGATGGTTTTGTGTGATGCGCAGATGGTTGCAAATGGAGTGACCCGTAAGCGGTTGCCTGCCAATAACGCGGTAATTTGTACGCTGAATGAGGCGGAGGTTCCGGCGATCGCTCAAAAAATTCAGAACACGCGATCGGCGGCGGCACTAGAGCTATGGCGAGGGCAGTTGGCAGGGGCGGTGGTGGCGATCGGCAATGCTCCAACGGCTCTGTTTCGGCTGCTGGAATTGCTGGATGAAGGGGTGCCTAAACCTGCGCTGATCCTGGGATTTCCGGTGGGATTTGTGGGTGCGGCGGAGTCTAAGGCGGCTCTGGCAGAGAATAGCCGGGGCGTCCCTTTTCTAACGATTCATGGGCGGCGGGGCGGTAGCGCCATGGCGGCAGCGGCTGTGAACGCTTTGGCAATGGAGGAAGAATAATGTTGCAGGGTCGCCTTTATGGAATTGGGGTAGGGCCGGGAGATCCGGAGCTTTTGACTCTCAAAGCGTTGCGAATCCTACAGTCTGTTCCTGTGGTTGCGTATCAATCTGCTGAGGATCGAGACAGCGTAGCGCGATCGATCGTGGCATCCTATCTACCAGGTCATCAGACTGAGGTGCGGTTTCACTTTCCGCGTGCCGATGATCCTCAGGCAGCACAGCCGTTGTATGCTCAAGCGATCGCTCCCATTGCTGAACATCTGTCTGCTGGGCGAGATGTGGCGGTGCTATGTGAGGGCGATCCGCTATTCTATGGATCGTTTATGTATTTGTTCACTCGATTGTCTGCAAAATTTCAAACTGAGGTGGTTCCAGGTGTCTCTTCTCCGATGGCCTGTGCTTCTGCTTTAGGAGTGCCTTTGAGTTACAGAAATGATATCTTTAGCGTACTTTCAGCTGCGCTGCCTACAGATGTTTTGGCAACGCAGCTGTTGAACGCGGATGCGGTCGCCATTATTAAGCTGCGACGACATTTTGAGAAGGTGCGATCGGTTCTCCAACAGCTTAGTCTGGTATCTCGCGCTCAGTATATTGAGCGGGCAACCATGAGTGACCAACAGATTGTGCCGATTGAGCAGGTTGATGCCAGTAACGTACCCTACTTCTCTATGATTTTGGTGCCGAGTAAAGCGCACTTATGACCGACTTAGCTATGACCGATCTACAGAGAAAAAAGGTTGCGATCGTCGTCTTGGGGCAAAACAGCGTATCCCTGGCACGTCAATTAATGCAGGTTCTCCCAGGGTCTCAACTCTACGGTCTGTCTACCCGTACGACTGAAGTAGATGTCAGCTTTAGTGATTTTGGCGAAACCCTGCGGGAATTATTTGCTGAAGGTAAGGCAATTATCGGCGTATGCGCTGCCGGAATTTTGATTCGGACGCTTGCCCCATTGCTGAGTGATAAACGCGCTGAGCCTCCCGTGCTGGCGATCGCAGAAGATGGCAGCGCAGTGGTTCCCCTGTTGGGCGGGCTGAACGGCGCGAACGATCTGGCTCGGCAAGTCGCTGCGGCACTGGGCATTAGCCCTGCTATCACCACCACAGGCGATCTGCGGTTCCGTGCCGCTCTTCTGTCTCCCCCTACTGGATATCGGTTAGCCAACTCTGACGATCAGACAAAGACTTTTCTCGCAGATCTGCTGGCGGGTGAGTCTGTAAAAATTGAAGGCTCTGCGCCTTGGCTCAGTCTTGACCGACTGCCTATCTCTGACGGTGCGGCACGAACAATTCAAGTGACTGAACGATCGATCCCCCCCACGCCCGATCGCCTGGTCTATCACCCGGCAACGATCGCGATCGCCCTCAGCCTTCTTGAAGCAGATCCACAAGAAATCGTTTTGTCCATACAGCAACAGTTGGCAGCAGAAGATCTAGCTCTTGCCTCGATCGCGGGCGTTTTTGCGGAAGTTGCTGAAGCCAATCATCCGGCAGTTCAAGCGATCGCCCAAGCTTTCAACGTTCCCGCTCGATTCTTTACGCCGACTCATCTCGCAGCAGCGCTTGCTCAGCATCAAAATTCGCATCAAAATTCTAAGTACAACTCTGCGGCAGCGATCGCCTTGACGGCAGTTGGTGCGGCTGGGACATTGCTGGCTTGCGATAGACATTCTGCGATCGCCGTTGCGCCTCAACCCCTTAATCCTGATGCCATCGGACAGCCCCAGGGAAAACTCACCATTATTGGCACAGGTCCTGGAGGCGAACAGTGGATGTCTCCAGAGGTCAAAGCAATTCTCGAATCGGCAACAGACCTGGTGGGCTACAGTACCTATCTGAATCTGATTGGCGATTTGGGCAAGGGCAGGCGGCATGAGTCTGATAATCGGGAAGAACTGGCACGAGCCAGAATGGCGCTCGATTTGGCGACAGAGGGGCGATCGGTCGTCATCGTTTCTTCGGGAGATCCCGGTATTTACGCGATGGCATCGGCAGTATTTGAAGTTATCGATCGCGAGGCAAATCCCAACTGGAACAGCATTGCGCTCCATGTGGCTCCCGGCATTTCGGCGATGCAGGCAGCAGCAGCAGCGATCGGCGCTCCCTTGGGGCACGACTTTTGCGCCATTTCCCTGTCGGATATTCTCAAGCCTTGGTCAATTATTGCCCAACGGATTGAGGCTGCGGCGGCGGCAGATTTTGCCATCGCCTTCTACAATCCGGTCTCCAAGCAGCGCACCTGGCAGTTGGCAGAAGCTCAGCAGATTTTGCTAAGGTGGCGATCGCCCCAAACGCCTGTCATCTTGGCGCGTAACCTTGGTCGTCCTGGTCAGAGCGTTCAAGTCATTTTCCTCGATCAACTCACCCCTGCCCATGCCGATATGCGAACGGTAATTCTCATCGGCTCTAGCCAAACCCGCATTGTCGATCGCAGTTCTGGCGGCACTTGGGTCTATACCCCCCGAAACTATGAATCTGTTGTTAAGATTCTCTAGACTCAGGAATGAGCGATCGACCCCGGCTTCGGGTTCTCTAGTAACAAGGCACATCTCCCTTGCCTGGGCGACCCTTAACCTTCTGGCAAGCAACTCCCACAAGATTTATGGCTTCGGGTTTGAAACCATCCACATTGGAACTACTGAAGCGCTTCAATCGAGCCTTCCCTCAATTCTATGAGCAATTTGTGAGCAGCGAGATTCAGCTACAGAACCTGAGGCTTGCCTATCAGCTCTACAAAAGTCGTCAAGCCGTGATTGAACTTGCCTCTGAGGGCACCAAAAGCGCGCTCCATTTTGCCTATCGCAATCAATCTTTTTTGCTCAGCGATATTTTTGGAGTCTTAGCAGCCTATGGTCTGACTATTCACAGCCTCAGCCTCTACGGGCAGATTTATCCGCCCATGCTGGTTTTTGTCAAGCTTGTCGTTTCTAGAGGCGGCAAAGCTCTAACAGACAAAACGGCTGAAAACGTTTGCCGAGCTGTACGAGAGGCGCTAGCCGGACGCTTTGAAGTCGAAGAAATGCTGGCAGTCGAGTTCAACCTAGATGCAGGCTTAGAGCAAGTAGAAACTGAATTTTATGTCGATCCTGTGTTTCACCTGCCCGCCCTGCTGATTGAAGCAGACAACCAGCCTGGATTGTTCTACAAAGTGATGTATGCCATTTGGCAGGAAGACTTGCTGGTCGTCAATGCCAATCTGCTGGTCTGGCGAGGACGAACTCGGCTGATTTTGTATTTGCTAGGCCCCAACGAAAGCTTGATTCCAGAATATCTGGGACAAAAAATTGCGGAAGGCATGAGGCAAAGACTTCTAGGTCGAAGGTTTTAGCGATCGCCCTCACAAATCTATCTAACGATCTCAAACTCGACGACAGAGGCTGGCGAGGCAAAGACTGACTGAAAGAGAATACTTAAACGCCAGCCTCTGTTCACCAGAGCGCGTAGTTAGGCACCAGAACCGGACAATGGAATTGCATAGACTTCCATGGCTTGAATCAAGCCATGTTCAAGGGTGAAACGGTGACTAACATGCTCATCGGCAAGTACGGCTCCGGTCAGATCGCGCACGACCTGATGCACCTCAACCAAGACTTGCCCAGCATCCTCTAGGTGAAAGGCGATCGGCTCAACGTGAGGGTTAATCTCGCTCCATTGCTCCGTCCAGTAAGCGCGGACTTCTTCAGACCCACGGACAAAACCGCCTTTGAACGCTTTCGGCCAAGCTACATTGGGAGTCATGAGGGCAAGAGCAGCGTCAATATCGCGCGCGTTGAAAGCCGCGTACGCTGCGCGTAGCAACTTGATTTCGGGTGCAGATTGATTTGCCATAAGAGGTAGATGAAAGGGATAGGACTGTGCTTAACACAAAACCTTAGTGAGGCAGACTAGAGAAAATTTGATCGATAATCTGCTGAGTTTTAGCATCTAGCTTTATCCAGTCAACGTCTCCGCTCTCGTCAATTAAACTCGTATCTACCTCTACCTTGAGATTGACATCCATCGCATTCAGCACTGGGCTGTAGTTACGAAAGCAAATCTGGTAGCAGAGCTGCCAAATATCTACCGTGATTTGGCGATCGCCCTGCTGCAAGCAAAGCAAATATCCAGGGTGCGAACTCGGCAACTGCGCCAAAGCTGCTTCAATGTCATCGACTTGCTCAGGCAGGGCGGTTGCAAGCTGGTCTTGAAGCTGAGTGACGATCGCTTGGGTCGCTTCTGGCACATCTTCTGCCCAGACCGCCACCTCATGATAGGTTCCCTTCCAGGCAGACTGCTCCAACCGCTTGCCGATATTGTCAACTACTCGGATGAAGATAGGCTGCATCAGCAAGTCCGCCTGCTGCCATGCCAAGGTCGTTGCAAATTTAGGCATAGGTTACGCTCAGGCTTCCTTTAATACAGCTTCCTCTAATACATATCGTCACTCTCACCGCCACCCTGTCCGCCTTCATTGTCTCGCTTAGAACCTAAAAGCTCAAGGCGATCGACTCGAATCACGGGCTTAGAGCGAGCCATCCCTGTGCCCCGATCTTGCCAATGCTCCAATTTCAGCGCACCCGTTACGCCAATTAGGCTGCCTTTACGCACATAATTAGCCGCGACTTCTGCCGTTTTACCCCAGATCTCTAGGCTAAACCAGTCTGGCTCTTCACTGTTCTTTCGGCGGCGATCGACTGCCAGCGTCAGATTGCAAACAACACTACCCGACTCAAAATACCTAACTTCTGGATCGCGTCCTGCACGACCCACCAGTGTGACCAAATTTAAGCTCATTATTTCCTCCAACGTTTTAGCTACAGCTCACCGAGATTGAAGACTTGAATATTGTAATAACAGTACAATTGTATTCACACTTTAATCTTAGCTATTCTAGCGAACTCTGGGCAAATCTTTGACGGCAGCAGACAATTATAATCTGGCAGCTTGAGTTTTACCATTTAGGCTCCCAGCATAAAAATGTCTCTCGACGTCTCTATATGAATTAACTCTATATGAACTGACATAGTGCAAAGGCTGACATAGTGTAAGTGTAAAGGCTGACATATATAATGTCTCTGTATGAAAATGATCGGAAATTTGATCATTTCGCTAAGCGTTTTGCTGATAGTCCACAGATAAACTGCAAACAGCCTATCCTTCGTCATGTCGCTACAAATTAGAGGATTTATAAACCTTCTAACAAGATTTTTAGACTAGCTATCATCAGCATCCAAAAATTCTCTTAGAGTTTAAGACCTGATAGCCTATATTATTTTGAAGCTATACAGCTTGCGCGTCCCACAGGGCAGTTGCAGGGGTTTCAGCATGACTCAAGTCAAAATTTGTCGATTGCACCTTCGTATTCTGCGAAGTTTTACACTTGCTGCTACGATGAGTTGAACTGCGTGGAGTAATTTATCTAAAGCAGTGATTGAGACAGGGCGATCGGATCGCATCAGGGCACCTGGATAATACTTAAGATGGCTAAGCAGAAACCAGGTAAAAAAAGCAGTTGAGTCGCTTTTCTGACTTCGGCTAGACTCTATGTTGAAAACGTAATAGAATTCTTGGGTGTAATTCGCCATCGTGTGGTTCGTAAATTAAAGCATTGATTTTGGGGGCTTAGAAAGCTAGTGGGTTTCCGTAATCGCTTTTCACTCTCGCGTGACATGGGTATCGATCTGGGTACTGCCAACACGCTGGTCTATGTATCCGGTAGGGGCATTGTGCTTCAAGAGCCTTCTGTGGTTGCCATGGATCAGGAAAATAAGGTGCCCCTGGCCGTTGGGGAAGATGCCAAAAAAATGCTGGGACGTACCCCCGGTAATGTGGTTGCCCTGCGACCTCTACGAGATGGCGTAATTGCTGATTTTGATACGGCTGAGCTAATGCTGAAGCATTTCATCCGACGGGTGAATGAAGGCAGAACGCTGGTTTCCCCTCGAATTGTCATCGGCATTCCCAGTGGCGTAACTGGCGTTGAGCGACGGGCGGTCATGGAAGCAGCCTCGCAAGCTGGAGCGCGGGACGTTTACTTGATCGATGAACCTGTAGCAGCAGCAATTGGCGCAGGCTTGCCTGTTGCCGAACCCACTGGAAACATGATTATCGACATCGGCGGCGGCACGACAGAAGTGGCTGTTTTGAGCTTGCAGGGCACGGTGCTGAGTGAATCGGTCAGAGTGGCAGGAGATGAGCTGAGTGAGGCAATTCTCAACTACATGAAGAAGGTGCACAACCTGGTCATTGGGGAGCGCACGGCTGAAGAAATCAAGATCATGATCGGCTCTGCCTACCCGATGGATGACGATAGTGAGCTGGTCATGGATGTTCGGGGTCTGCATCTGCTGTCAGGTTTGCCCCGCACAGTGATGGTGAAAGGTCCTGAAATTCGGGAGGCAATGGCTGAGCCTTTAACGGTAATCATTGAAGCAGTTAAGCGCACTCTAGAGAGAACTCCGCCAGAGCTGGCTGCCGATATTATCGATCGCGGCATTATGCTAGCGGGTGGTGGTGCCTTGCTCAAGGGCTTAGATACTCTGATTAGCCATGAGACGGGCATTGTCGTCCATGTGGCGGCTGATCCCCTGAGCTGTGTGGTGCTGGGAACTGGAAGGGTTTTAGAGAACTTCAAGCAGCTTGAGCGTGTCTTCAGCGGTCGTTCTCGAAACTTCTAGGCAATGCTCTTTGAATTAATCCTTTCTAAGCAGGATGTTTTTGAGTAAGGTGCTTCTGAGCAGGGTGCTTTCTGGACTAAGGATCGTAGGCGAGAAACCGTAGGCTAAATGTATACGCTGCGTCGTTGGTGGGATCGAAATGGAATTCGGCTGGGGCTAGTTGTCGCAGTGGTTATTTGTTCTTGGGCAGTTCGTCAAACTCAAGGTGCAGCGATCTTTGAGCTTTATCAGTTGTTGGCTCGTCCTTTCACTGGCTTGCCCACATCCGCCGAGCAGACGATCGATCCACGCACCCTAGAGCTAGAGCAGCGCATTGCAGAACTGCAAAGCCAAAACCAGCAGCTTCAGGAGCTAGTGGGTTATACCGCGAAACAGCCCAGCAACGGTATAGCAGCTCCCGTGATTGGTCGCAGTCCAGATCATTGGTGGCAGCAGACAATTTTAGGACGGGGTAAGAAAGATGGTATTCAGGTGGGATCGATCGCCACTAGCGGTGGCATTGTCGGTCGCATCACTGAAGTCACTGATCATAGCAGTCGAGTTTTGCTGATTAGCGATCCCACGAGTCAAGTCGGTGTAACCATTACGCGATCGCGCTACATGGGCTACGTGCGGGGACAAGGGGCCAATCGAGTGATCATGGAGTTTTTTGACAAGGTTCCTGATGTCCGACCGGGTGATGTAGTGACAACCTCCTCCATCAGCCGACGGTTTCCACCTGGACTGCCAATAGGCACCGTGGAATCTGTTAATCTCAACAAAAGTCCAGCTCCAGAGGCAGTCATTGAGCTATCGGCTCCCATCAGCCATCTAGAGTGGGTGATGGTTTATTCCACGCCTCAAGCAGCGGCTGATCCCAGCAATCTGAGTGCAGAAGATGATTTGCAAGATACCAATGCTTTATCTGAGCCGTCAGTGCCCCAGAGCGACGACTCGAATCAGCCCAGGGGTAATGGCTTTTGATCGATCTTCATGCCTTACATCCTACGACTCGACGGCTGCTAGATTGTTGTGTGACGGCTGCTTCAGTGCTGTTTTGTCTGCTCCTATTGCCCACGCGGCTTCCGGGTATGGAGTTACTGTCCTCCAATCCTAACTGGCTACTCATTTGGGTGGTGGCTTGGAGTGTCAAACGCACGCTGTTTCAAGGAGCGCTTGCGGGTCTGGCTCTGGGGCTGATTCAAGACGGCATGACTTCACCCAACCCAACTCATGCCTTTAGTCTGGCGATCGTCGGTCTTCTGACTGCCCGTATCCAAAAGCCGCGCTATGTGAAAGAAGATTTTATTTCGATCGCTCTGATTGTCTTTGGGATGGCGGTTTTGGCAGAAACAATCATTGCCATTCAGTTCAGCTTAGGCACTCTAGGAGCAGAGTCCGGAGATGGTCAGCGTACGCTATCCGAGATCTGGATCTACCATCAGCAAATCGCCCTCAGCTCTGCGATTCTCAGCAGCCTTTGGGCACCTGTGGTCTATTATCCGCTTAACCATTGGTGGGAGCGGATTCAAATATCTGAACAGACTTAAGAACTGGCGGTAACATGAGCAGTCGCCGCTAGACCGCGCTCATTCAATACGTTTGAAGGAGTCTGACATCTGGTGAATGGGCATTTGGCTGACCAGGTAGTGAGAAGCCGACAGCAGATCGGCATGGATGCGAGTAGGCTCAAACCGCTGTAGATAGGCTTGACTACGAATCCCGCAGGTGAGGGCGATCGTGGGTATTCCCATCGTCTGACCTGCCAAAATATCGGCTTCTGTATCGCCGATCATCCAGGCAGAAATAGGGGAAGTGTGAGGACAAGCTGCGATCGCATTTGCCAAAAGCTGCGTTTTTTGCTCTGCTAGGTTTGTATAGGCGGCGTTTTGATCATGCGTGCCCCAAATTTGGTTAAATAGATGCTCTATGCCATAGCTGCGGAGAATTTGGGTTGCCTGTTCTTGACAGCGAAGTGTCACCAGCACTAAACGAACGCCTTGAGCATGGAGAAGAGCCAGCGCCCACTTGACGCCTTGCTGAAGCTGATCCTGATGCAGCAGACCCGGCTGATTAACAATCTCGCTAACTTGCCGCAAAAACGCATCTATTTGATCACCCTGCAACCCCGATCGCATGGCGATTTCTCGGTCGGGCATCCGCTCCTGCTTCATGCTCCAAAACTGCTCTTTGGTCAAATAATTGAGATGAAGAGTTTTCTGAGTTCCAGCGTCTTGCCTGTAGTGCGCCTCGATGGTCGTCAGACTCGACTGGTAGGTGTGGTAATAGCGATCGGACACATCTACAATGGGACCATCAAAATCACAGAAAACCGTCAGATTCTCAAAAAATTGAGCGTCAAGCGAATAAGGATACATGTAGCGTAAGTTGTGCTCGAAGGCGGCAAGCTGTGCCATAAATCTTTTGTGTAGACTCGAAAACTCAGAGTTGTGCGAAATATTTCTTCACGTTAACAGCTGATTTCATAAGTCGTCAACAAGTTCTGAGTTTATAAGATTAGAAAATATTATGATACGAATATTGATTTCAGAGCGACTGGTGTTTCTACTTCAATGTTAACAGTTGAGTTAAAAACAGTTATCGACCTAATTTGTGTTTGCCGATCCTATCCTGTCAGCCAACTCTAAAATGCCCAGATTGAGCAATGCCGTTCAATGCTGTTCAATGCCGTTCAATAATGCTTAACCCCGCTTAGCAAATAGTCCAGTGCTGCGTAGCAAGTCTAAGAACGCGAAGACTGCTGGTGGATGCAGTACGTTTGCTATAACGGCAGCTCCGATCACTCGCTCTAACCTGACGGGAAGCGATCGCACCACCACACCGTTAGGAATGGGTAAAGCAGCTAATCTGGGTAAAATAGCTGCTCCCAAACCCTGAGCCACCATGCTGACGATCGTCGAATCTTCCTTAATTTCATAGGCAACTTTCAGCGATTGCTGCGTCTGCGCCCAGTGATTACGCACTGCTGAAGTGCATTCTGCGTAGTTGTACAAAATAAACGAGTATGCCGACAGCATTTTCCAGGTCAGCGCTTCCGGCGGCTGGTGCGGCTGAGGTAGCAGCACCACAAATTCATCACGGGCAATTTCCCAGGTTTCAAATTCCTCCGACGATCGCGGCAGCGGCACTAGCCCAATATCCACCCTGCCTTCTCGCAACGCCTGCTCAATGCCGATCGGATCATCTTCGGTCAGCGTTACCTCGATACTGGGAAACCGCTGGGAAAATTTGGCAATCATTGGCGGTAGCAAATGCGTCGCCGCACTGCGGAAAGATGCAATGCGCACCCGCCCGCCTTCTAATCCTTTAACCAAATTGATCTCGTATTCGATATTTTCACGAGATTGCAAAATGTCACGAGCATGATGTAGCACCCGCTCACCGACCAATGTAGGATGTGCCCCAAAGCGTCCCCGCGTCAGCAAAGATACGCCAAGCTCATCTTCTAGAGCCGCGATCGCCCGACTCACTGCCGCCTGAGACGTATCTAGCTTCAAAGCCGCCATCGAAAAGCTGCCCTGCTCAACGACCATCAGTAGAATCCGTAAATGGCTAATATTCATTGACACATCGATGCACTTTCTGAATAGATGCCCAACGCCGCTGGTTTTGATCTTGTAAAAATGCTGAGGTTAACTAGAGTTAACAGCAGTTAAATTATCTACACATTTGTGAGTTGAGTTTGCGACTTGCATTTGAACAAGTCTTTAGACTTCTCTCGCAATAGGAGCGATCGCCATGTTTGAACTTATTCCTTACCAAAAATTCCGAGACACGCCCAGCGTCCGTTTTTTTGACATCACCATCTCTGATTCCAACGCCCGCGATTTGGTTTTTCATGAAGGTCCCGCCGTCAGCCCCAACAATAGCCCAGAAGGCTACTGGCAGTTCTATCTTCACCCCAATCAGCAAGACAATCTGCTGGCGCTGTCGGGCGGACGGACATTCTACCTGGTCAACTTTTCCTGGGATTGTCCGTTTCATATCGTTCGGCTAGAAGCCAATGGCGACATTCTGAGACTGCCTCCCGGTACCTTTCACCGATCGGTGTCTGATCCAGAAGGCTCACTGGTGCTAAACCAGGCGGTTCGCACGGCAACAGCCACCGTGGAAAGCGAGTTTCGAGTCTACAACAGTGGCGACATTCCTCGGTTACTGCAAGCCACTTCCAAAGCTGCACAGCCGCCAAAGCTGCATCAGTTTAATTTCAGCAATGCGAGGGCGGCTTAAGTTTACTTGAAGTCCTGCCTTGCGTAAGGTATTTTCTGAAAACTTGGCACAGCGGAGTTTTCAGAAAATACCCTATGGCGACACCTTGTTCTCTTCAGCTCTTGATTCGGCATTGCTTAACCTGGGTATGAAATTAGCAACGCTCTTGATTCTTTTTAGCTCTTTGCTCTCTTCAACTCATAGATATTCCAGAAGGTGCCCTTGAGCAGAGAGGGCTTCACGCCCTGAATATCATTTCGGACTGCCACCATGGATAGAGAGTTGACCAAGTTAATGAAGGGCAGGTTTTCCTGAGCCAAAATTTGGGTTTGGGCATAGATTTCCTTGCGCTTGGTTTCATCTAAGGTCTGTGCCCCCTCTGCGTAAAGCTGAGCCATCCTAGCTTCCCAATCGGCAATGACTCTCCCTTCAATCGGCTCTTTGTCAGGCGAGGGAGATTGGTTGAACATATGCAGCCTGCCGTCTAACTGCCAGACATTTGTGCCGCCATTGGGATCAAAATCGGGATCAGAGAAACCCAGGCGGATACATTCCCAATCTAGCGATTGGCTGGTCTTATCCAAAAGGACGTTAAACGTCACAAGTTGCAGGTCGAGCTGAATACCAATTCGCTCCAGATCTCGCTGAAGCTGTGCCTCTAATTGGTTGTTGCCGCTGCCACCCGCCACAGAGAGTAGCGTAAACCGAACGCGATTGCCATCAGCGTCGAAGAGTTGTCCCTGATTGTCGTATTTGAATCCTGCATCCAAAAGCAGCTTTTTCGATTTCTCAGGGTCAAAATCGTAAACCCTGATTCGACCGCTTTCAGCAGGCAGATGGTAAGGGTTGGGAACCGAAATGCTTGAATTAAGCGGCTCTCCCAAGCCCCGATAGAGATTATTGATCATGGTGCGGCGATCGATCGCGTAGGCAACCGCCTGTCGAAACGCCAGGGTGTTAAACCAGCGAGACTTAACGGGATCAACTAGCGGCTTACCGTTGCGCTTGCCCTGATTTTGGTTAAACGTAATAAACGAGGCTCCTCCTGAAGCGCCAGAGTTAATGATGGTAAACTTCCCGCGCTTTTCCTCTTTCTTCAGCAGCGAAAAAGTTGCTGCGCCCACGCCTGCCACGTCTAAGTCGCCCGATCGAAACTGCATCAGGCTTGCCTCTCCTGAATCGACGATCGACCAAATCAGCCGCTCAATATAGGGAAGCGGGTTGCCCTGAGCATCCTTACGCCAATAGTAAGGATTCCGCTGAAAAATCACACGCTCATTGGGCGTGTAGCTTGACATTACGTAAGGCCCGCTACCCACAATTTTACTTGGGTCGGTGTTGGTGCCCCAGGTTGAGAGAAACTTAAGCTGCCCATCGCTATCCGTCTCACGGACGGTCTTTTCTAGAATATGCTTGGGCAGAATGGCAACACCGCTGTCTGTGCCCCCTGCGATCGCCCTCACCAATGGCGCAAACGGCTCTGGCGAGATGAACTCAATACGGCGATCGTCAATTTTGCGTACCTGCGGCAGCAGCCCCTTCTGTCCGATGCGCAGTGCGTCCCGATTGGAAGTCGGGACTTTCTCATTAAAAACTAAATCGTTAAACGTGAATACCACATCGTCTGCTGTCAGCGGTGCCCCATCCGACCACTTCAGCCCTTCATGCAATGTAAAGGTAATACGGAGTTTATCGGGAGAAACCTCCCAAGACTCTGCTAAACCGGGTGAGAGTTCGCCCGTAATGCCATCTTCCGTCAGAAGCCCTGAGTAAATGCGGTTGAATACGTTAGGCACCTCCTGACTCAGCAGGTAGTTAAACGTTTTGGGATCGACCCCAGCAACAACGAGCTGCGATCCTCTCGCTGAATTTACCCTAATCTGATCGGCACTACAGCCACCCAGGAAAACTGCTACCCCTAGACCGATCGCCAGCAGGGCTGCAAGCCCACGATTCCGCCCCAATTGCTGACCTAACCTCTGACCCTGTCTCCAAAATGTCCAACCGCTAGAAACCATGGAAGCTTGTCTTCACAGAACTTTCTTGGATCATAGTCTTGAATTGCCATCTTGAACCAATTGCCATCCTGAACTCTAGCCTAGAGAATCGTCGTTGGGTTTGGGGATGAACTTTTGTACGAGAGAGGCGCGGAGTGTCCCTCTTGTACAAAATTCATCCCTGATTAAACCTCAACCGATCGCTTTCCCTGACTCTACCTGATAGCCCATGGCTTTCCAAGCGGGTAGACCACCCTGCAGCTCTGAGACATTGCGGAATCCGACCTGACGCAGCTTCTCCGCTGCCGCCACTGTGTCTTCATCCGCATCGCTATAAACATAGAGATCGCGATTTAGCTCAAAGTTGACCAAAGCATGACCAACCAATCCTTCCACGGGCAAGCTTACGGCGCCCATAATGCGGCAAAAATTAAATTCTTGGCGATCGCGTATGTCCACAATCGTCAGCGCTGGCTCACCCCAATCTAGGCGAGTTTTCAAATCATAGACGCGGGATTGAGGCTTGAGCGGCTCTGGAGTGGGAATAATGCCAAAGAGAAGATTCATGCGAGTGCAGGGTGTGAGGATGAGCCTTTCCTGCAATGTAACAACTCCTTTCATGTTGTGCAAATTTTTATTGAGGAAACCTTGACGAAAGGAACCTAAACAGCATCTATTCCTTGAGCGATCGCTCAATCCGATCGCTCAATCCGATCGGATTGAGCGATCGGATCAAGGCTGGCAAGTTCTGATCATCCAAGCTCTTTGCCAAACCGCTAGAAGAGGCTAGAAGAGATCTTGAAAAAAAGTTAAGTATTTCGCAAATTCTGACCGATATCCGTAAACTCTTACAAAAGATAGTGAGCATAAATACTCAACTTGTTCAAGGCTTTTTAGGGTTGAGGGTATGGTCAAGGGTGCAGTGGGCTTTGTGAGGACGATCGCCCTCACAAAGCCTCATACTTCAAAATTTGCGCTTTCAGATTTGCGTTTCAAGGTTCGTATTGTAGGTATGCAAAGAATGACTGTTCAGGCCCTTTTGACCGAATATCAAAACGGCAGACGAGATTTTAGAGAGGTTGATCTGAGTCAAGTGGATTTATTTGAATGCAATTTGCAAGATATCGACCTACGAGGCAGTGACCTCAGCAAGGCTTATTTACCCTATGCCAATCTCAGTCGAGCAAATCTTCAAAATGCTCAACTTCAGGATGCAGAACTCAGCCATGCTCGGCTGCAAATGACTAACTTTGTCAATGCCAAACTTCAGAGAACCCGTCTTTTGCGAGCCGATTTAGCATACGCACAGTTAGAAGAGGCTGACCTTTCCACAGCCAATTTACGTAGCGCTAACCTCCGTAGCGCTAGCCTAAAGCGCTCAAATTTGGTGGGCGCAGACTTGTCTAATACTAATTTGGCAGAGGCTCAGTTCGATGGGGCTGATTTGGGTCAGTGTAATTTGTTTCGCGCCCAGTCAGCCAATCTCGATCGTGCCTTGGTCGATGAGTCCACAATTTATCCAGATGGACATCGGGAGCGCTAAAGAATGAAAACCCGTAAATTACTCACAGTAGGCTTCTCTCAACGAATGGGGGTTGTGGTACCGATACAACTTACTGATACCCATTTAAACTAGTTGTGAGGCAGATATTTTTTGAGAGCCGCGCGAAGTGCGGCTCTCAAAAAATATCTGCCCTGTTTAGAATTTAAATGCTACGGCTGTCGCCAGTTCGCTTAGGACATTTATGGTGAGGCGCGACGCCCCACCATAAATGTCCCTGTCCTAACCGCCTTGGCGGTTGCTACCTGAGGAAATTGAGATGGCTCTGAAACGCCTGATAATTGAGATGGGCATGGGGATCGATCAACATGGTCAGGATCCGACGGTTGCAGCAGCTAGAGCCGTGAGAAACGCGATCGCCCACAATGCCCTACCAGGAGTTTGGGAAGTTGCGGGTCTAGACAACCCAGATCAGATGATTGTTGAAGTGCAAATTGCGGTTCCTTACGCAGAACAAGTCCGTGAAGCCGAAGTTCTGGCGGTTCTACCCTTTGGTCAGAAGATGCTCACGGTCATAGCAGGCGGCATGATTGTGCAAGGACGGGCGATCGCTAGCCTCAACGACAAAAATGATGAGATGCTAGTGGCGATCGCCTCGGTTACTGTACTGGTTGATATTTAGTGGTCGATATTTAGTTTTAGCCAAAATTTGATTACGGCTTGGGCATCACGGAAACGCCCAGAAAGTGAGAGAGCCAAACTTCCAAGTCTCGCAGTAGGTAGCGCTGTTGCAGCTGCTCTGGATTGACCATCGGCTCTACCAAAATCGTAAACATACCTAAACGATTGCCTGCCAGCACATCTGTAAACAGGCGATCGCCCACCATGGCGACCTGTTCGACGGGCAGGTTCATTGCCGTCACCGCTTGCCGCAGCTTACGACGTGAGGGCTTACGCGCACCCAAGATGTAGGGTAGACTCAGCGACTTGGCAATACGGCTGATGCGGGTTTGGCTAAGGTTGTTGCTCACCAACCATAGATCGATCGTGGGGCTAAGTCGCTCAACCCATAGACGCAGTTCGTCTGAGGTTTCAGCCATGCTCATGGGAACCAGGGTTTCATCCACGTCTAGCACAAGCCCTTTCAAATTATGCCGTTGCAAAATTTCAGGCGTAAGATCCAGCACGGAATTTCCTAAAATTAAGTCAGGTTGAAGGAGTTTGCCCCAGGACATGGCGAAGAGTGTTTAGATAGATCGTGATCATTACAGTCGAACAAACATGGGCGATCGCTTGCTCTATATTTATTGTCCCCTGAAATCTGCTGAATCAACCAGAATTCAGAAGGATCAAGGGTGGCAATTCTGAATTCTGGCTCCTGAATTCGAGATTTTAGGTTGGCTTCTGCTTTCAAAGGCTCCGACTTCAGTTTACAGAGGTTGGAGAAGCTGGAGTTGGGGAAACCAGAGTAGGTGAAGCTGGAGACTGAGGTGTAGCAGACCTTTGCTCCGCTTCTACCCCGTCGCGAATGATGTCTTGAGCGGATTCATGCTCTGCCAAAGTTCTGCTAAAGACGTGGGTGCCATCATAGCGTGCTACGAAGTAAAGATACTCAGTATCGGCTGGATTAACAGAAACCTCTAGGCTGGCACGTCCGGGGCTGGCGATCGGCGCGGGAGGTAGCCCAGCATTCAAGTAAGTGTTGTAGGGCGAAGGCGTATTTACCTGGGTTAGCGTTAGCGGTTGCTCTTTAGTTTGCCGGATGCCAAGACCATACTCCACAGTAGGGTCAGAAGCTAAAGGAATGTCTTCCTTCAGACGCTTGGCAAAAACGCTGGCAATCTGAGGGCGCTCTTGGCTTACAGCCGCTTCTTTTTCCACAATGCTAGAGAGCGTCACCCATTCCATCAGCGAGTAGGGGGTTTGCCCCTTTGCCTGTTGATAGAGCGGGAGAGCAACTTGCTCAAATTGAGCCAGCATCTGATCAACAGTGCCTTGAGCGGTGAGCTGCCCCGCAAATAGGTAGGTATCTGGATAGAGGAAGCCCTCCAAGCTCGATAGGTTTTCGGGAAGCCAAGGAAAGCGATCGCGGGGAATAGTCTGAGTTGCCGCCACAAACTCCTCGGCAGAGAAGAAGCCCTGCTCGGCAAAATACTTTGCCATCTGCTGAATCGACCAACCCTCCGGAATCGTAAAGCTGCGTTCTACAACTCTACCCTCCCAGAGCTTTGCGGCAATGTTGGGCAAAGATTCGGAAGGAGAAATCTCGTAGGCTCCGGCTTGAAAACTGCCTGCCTGATTTTGCAGAGATTGCCATTTTGTCCATAGATTCCAGGCATCTAGCGATCGAATCAGACCCGCCGCCTTCAGGTCTTCACCAATTTGCTGTGCAGAAGTACCTTCAGCAATCTTAATCTGCACCGCCTGATTCTGACCCGCATCTTGAGCGCTAGAAGCACCAGCTTCAGAGACGGTACCGGGCTGATCCACTGGAGCGCTTGCCCAACTCCACCATGCCCAACCCTGCCAAGTGCAGATGCCCAAGACGGCAGGAAACAACAGTAGATAGAAGAACCATTTGGAGAAGCTGCCGCCTGTTCTTGTCGTTTTTTCTATTTTTGCCGTTTTTGCCGTTTTCTCTGTTTTCATAGTTGGTAGAAGGCGAGACTCTGGGGCAGGCTGTGGGCATTGGTCGTTTTGAGCGCCCAGATTACAAGTATCTAAATCACCAAACATCTGGCCCGACCCAGGGATGAAATTTTAGACTATTAAATCTCAAAATCTAGGATCTGGCGCTCAATCTAATCTTCTTCGTCATCATCCATAGAATCGGCGTGTTGCTCTAATTCGGATTGGATTGCCTTAAACTCATCTAAAGTTAGCAAGTGCTGAAACTCCTCAGCTGACAGCAGTTCTGGCTGACCGCTGCTGTTCATCCGCGCAAAAAATAGCAGGGGATCGAGAGGGGTGCAGATCACATACTCCTGATCCTCATGGAAGAAGGAGGCCAACTGCTGAAATTGTTCAAAATTAAGCTGACCCTGATCATCTTCAATATCTAATGTGATGATGTCTTCTTCGGCAACTTCAGGTAAGTCACCGCTGGCGGTCATGGTGAGAGCCGTTCTTTGAAGCGCCATATTCTCTTCAGCCAGAACGGCTTTAGCGGTCGCAAAGATTTCGTCTAGCTCACTGTCTTCAATGTCTACTAAAACTTCGTCGTCGTCTTCAGATTCGTCATCTTCTTCCCAGGCAAATATTTCAATCGGGCTATCGACTGGGAGCAGCAGGACGTATTCTGAGCCTTCTATGGGCAGGGAACGTTCTACGTAACACAGCAGCGATCGCCCCTGTTCGTCGGTCAAACTTAATGTTGGCGCATCATCTTCCATTGCTGTTTCGTCCATTCCCAAATTTTTTCTTGTCATAGCTTCAGCTCAGATTTGTTGGAGGGCTAACTTATCCTGAAAGACACTCCCCAAGTATCCCGCAATCGGTGCACAAGCGGTTAGCAGATTGGCAGAGAAGCGACTAAAGTTATGAATTTGCTCAAAGCCATTAATTGAAAGTCATCCTTTGTCAGCTTGACGTTTGGAGCGCCGTTCATCTAGCCATTGCTGCAAAATGATAGCGGCTGCCTTGCGATCGATCAACGCCTTATTTTGGGAGAGGGGGCGATTTTCAGCGTTCAAAAACTGCTCAGCCTGCACCGAAGACAGGCGCTCGTCCATATACTCAACCGGGAGTTGTAGAGACGCTTGGAGGCGATCGGCAAACTTCTGCACCTGCTTTGCCTGAAAGCCGATGGAGCCATCCATGTTATAGGGTAAACCCACGACCAAAACCTCAGCCTGCCGCTGCTGCACCCAGTCCCGAATTTGCGCCACATCCTCTAGGAACGATCGCCGTTCAATTGTGGTCAGTCCAGTCGCGATCAGACCCGTGCCATCACATCCGGCTACGCCAATCCGCTTTCTGCCCACATCTAAGCCCAGTGCCGATAGGCGATCGAAGGAATCAGCCATAGTGTCGCACTCCTATCATTGGCGATATTCAAGTTATGGTTTTTCGTTGTAGGGGCAAAACCTATGCAACACAAAATTACTACCTCTTGAACCCTACCTGAGCCTTGCATCTAGCAGCTCTAGTTAGATAGCTCGGCATTATCCGACTCAGTCAGGGAAAATCCTTTCTCAGGTTTTACCCGATCTGACTTAGCAGGTTCAGATTTGGCTAGATCCACCTTCAAGGGCGGCACAACACCCGTAGAAGGGTCTTGAGGAATTGAATCAACAAAGGAGAATCGACCGGGTACAGGCTTGCGGCTGGGCTGTAGACCCTGAAGCACCTCAGAGAGCTGCAATCCTTCTAAGGCAACAAACCGGGATTCGCGTAGCTTGTGCCAAACCGAGCGAGACATCATCAGCGTGTGCTCACTCCGAGTCGCGCCTATCTGCTCCAGAAACTCTTCGCGTTCCTGCTGATAGTCCGTTGAGGTCAGATGGATCGACTGCGGCGGCAAGTCCTTGACCAAGCGCGCCATCTGCGCCAAAAGCTCTGGATAGAGCCAGGTATAGGCAGGATGTACCGTCAGCTCGGCGTAGTGCGGACGAGAGCCATCTCGGCAAAACTGGAGATTAAAGTAGCCGATCGCTGCCTTGCGCTGAGGTTCAAACACATAGCCGCTAATTGAATCAGTCTTATTGAGCCAATGGCTGACTCGCTTTACGATCGAGCCAAACAAACCGCTCCTGAAATCAATCACATGGCGATCGAATACCTGACGAATGAGAGGCGGCATAGAAACCGTATCTAGCTGATGCAGCAAGACGGCATCTGCGTTGCTTACGGGCAAGAGATTTGGCAAGTCTGGCTCTCGCTCTGCCAAAGCCTGCAATATGTCTGAAGCGATCGCCCAAGAGGTGAGATGAGCTAGAGTCTGAAAGCCATTCTGACGGTAGAGCGCCAGCGTAGATTTGTCGTTGACGTTGACCTCAATCAGCCAGGTACGCGCTTCCCAAATCGCCTGAAAACAGTGGCGCAGGAGCTGAGAGCCAATGTCGCTAGACAGGGAAGTTATGCCGCTTAGAATCGCCGCATCAACCGTGACCTGCTTGACGTACCAGGTGCTGCGGGTTTTATTAAAGGGCGCAACCTGAATCATGCCGCAGACTTGCGAAACCTGCTCGGCAACATAGGTGCAGAAAAAGTATCTTAAGGGGTTAGGGAAAAGGCTAAGGCACTTGAGCAGCCCATACCAACGCCGGACGGTTTGCATTTGCCGCCCCAAATCAACATCTTTGTCACTGGATTCGACCGTGCTGCTGGACTCGACTGCTGTTTCGGAGGTCGCCAAACTGACGATCGCATCTAAGTCGCGATGCTGAAACGGGCGAATCGTAAGCGTTGAGGTTTGGGGAAGCGCTGAAGTCATGGGGATCAAGATTAAGTTAATCAGGTCAGCCCGTCGGACGAATTAAGACCAGTGGAGTCTGCTCGTCGGCATTGCCAGCCGGGTTAGTAATCAGAGCCTGTTCCAGAAATTTGTCAGAAAGTCCAGAGGTTGCTGCCAATATCTTAACCGCTTTCAAGTCATTCGCGTCTACGATCGCCGCCGCCAACCCCGTTTCTTGCTGAATTTGGTCAACGACCTGCTGCGGGTTTTTAGGTCCTAAGACAATGAACTGATCGTAGGGCGGCAAGGTACCCGTCACATCATCAATCAGCCGAGCCTGTTCTCCGGCAAGCTGATAGAAAACGCCGGGTCTATTGAGGAATTTTTTGGCGATCGCCCCCACGGCAAAGGCAAAAAACACGCGCCAAGCCCCCTCAGCATCCACCAAGGTTTGCAGACCACAGGCGGTAGCGAGACTAGAAGTGGGCAGAAAGTAGTAGCAAAGCCGTTTTGCCAGCCAGCCCGGATGGATATCTGAAGGATGCCGAAACCGCCCCTGCATCAACGCCACGGGCGTTTCTCCCAAGGTCACAATATCTCCCGGCTGGGCGTGGGGTAAAACATAGCGCTTGACCACCTCAACCGGATCGTCTAGCTGGCTGAGCAGGTGGGTTCGCACGGGCAAAACGTCCGCAGTGGCGGTAGGTCGCCAGCGCTGCGATTCTTCTGCGACCGGAAATTTTAGGGGTACAACAATATGCCGCATCTTGGGAAGACGACCGCCAGGGCCATAGGTCACATACTTCACCCGCACCCAAGCTGCCTGCAAAGCCGTTAAATCTTCTCCCCGGATATCTAGAACAATCTTCACCTGAGTCGGCTTTTGCTTGACGATGTAGGCAAACCAGTAGCCATCGGGTCGTGCTGCTGCATCCGGGTGACAGGCGATCGCCTTAGTCTGGACTGTAATGCCCTCTAGGCTGCCCTTGGACAGCAGCGTGGCTTCTGCCTCTAGCTGGGGAACCATAATCTCAAAGCGCTGGGTGCGATTGATTAAATCTAAGTCGCCCACCAGTCGGTAGTAGCCCGGTTCATAAACTGCCAAATCCCAGGTTCCAGCCGTAACCTCTAGCAGATTGCCTAGACGGCGGCGGAACTGCATTTCAAACAACAGCAGGCTGAGGGCAGTAAAAATAACTAGCGCTGCTAAGACAATCCCGATAACATTTGCGATCGCCACAATCTTCCGTCAACTCTGTATCGTCAGGTATTCAATAGCCAGTCTATGGGAATCAGTCCCCCTTGCCACGATCTTTGCCGCAATCTTTTAGGACGATTTTGGTGCGTCAGCTGCAATCTTCTAGTTTTTAACCCAGATTTGAGCCTTAATGTTGGATAGGAGGGGGAACAAACTGAGTCCATCTCAAGCTAAGGCTACAAAATTATGCTGATGCTGCAAGATTGGGAGAGTAGTCTAGGAAGTGAATAGTTTGCATTCGCTCAGAGCTATACAGATAAATTCTCGGCTAAGTGGTATCTTAAGCAATCTTTTGCGATCGTCCATCTAAAATGCTAGACGCTGTGTACGGCTCCAGCGGAAAATTTACTCTAATCGACGGTCAAATGGGGACGATGAACAGCGACCCACCCGAAGCCAGCCGGGGAAGTATTTTAATCGTAGATGATGCGCCAAATAATCTGGTGCTGCTTTCTCGTTTGCTAACCCAGAAAGGGTATGCGGTCAGAGCCGTAAAGACGGGGAAGCTGGCATTGGAGGCGATCGCCACCCTGCCGCCTGAGCTGATTTTAATGGACATCTGTATGCCTGAAATGGACGGCTATACCATCTGTCAAAAGCTCAAGAGCAGCGAGCAGACCCGCGATATTCCCATCATTTTTATCAGCGCTTTAGATGAGGTGCTGGACAAGATCAGAGCCTTTGCTGTGGGCGGCGTAGACTACATCACGAAGCCCTTTCAACTTGCAGAAGTATTGGCTCGTGTCGAGACTCACCTGACGTTACAGCGACTCCGCCAAGAGCTTCAGCTCCAAAATGAGCGGCTGCATCACGAGATTACGGAACGTCAGAAGGCAGAGGATAAGTACCGCAGTATTTTTGAAAACTGTCTAGAAGGGCTTTTTCAAGTCACCTCCAGCGGTCGCTACATCAGCGCTAATCCTACCCTAGCCAAAATTTACGGCTATGCCTCGGCAGAAGAGCTGATGATTTCTGTCACCAATATTTGTAGTCTTTACGTCCGTCCGGGTCGCAGAGAAGAGCTAAACGCATATCTGCGGCGCTACGCCAAAGTAGAGGATTTTGAGTCGCAGGTCTACCGCAAAGACGGCGGCATTATTTGGATTTCAGAAAATGTTCGAGCCGTGCGCGGCGAGAGCGGCGAGGTTCTCTATTACGAAGGTACCGTACAAGACACGACCGAGCGTCGCCTTACTGAAGCCGAGCTGCGTCTCCAGCGCCAAGAAGCCGAGCGGCTGCTGCTCAGCATTTTGCCACAGTCGATCGCCGAGCGCCTAAAACGCAAGCCCGAAACGATCGCTGACAGCTTTGCCGACGTGACGGTTATGTTTGCCGATTTGGTTAACTTTACCCCCTTCGCGGCTCAAGTTCCTCCCAAAGAAATGGTGGAGATACTCAACCAAATTTTTTCGGCGTTTGACCAACTTGCCGAGCAGTACGGCTTAGAAAAAATTAAAACCATTGGCGATGAGTATATGGTTGCAGGGGGCTTGCCCAATCCACAGAGCGACCATGTTGAGGCAGTAGCAGACATGGCGTTAGCCATGTTGCAGACAGTAGCAAAATTTCCGACGCGCCAAGGCAAACCCTTTCAGCTCAGAATTGGCATCAATACAGGGCCCGTTGTAGCAGGCGTGATTGGCACAAAAAAGTTTTCCTATGACCTATGGGGCGAAACCGTTAATCTCGCTAGCCGCATGGAAACCCAAGGGCAAGCAGGATACATTCAGATCGCTCCTGCCACCTTCGATCGGCTGAAAAACAAATATTGGCTTGAGCGTCGGGGAGTCATTGAAGTTCGGGGCTTTGGCGAAATCGCAACCCATTGGCTCATAGGCAAGTTATGAAGCGCAAGCCGTGATATCCAGAATTGAGGTTGTCTCTAGAATTTACAAATCTTATAATTTTGCAGTAATCTTGACAGAGACGTGGGATTTGCAATTTACCAAAATTGCGATCGGGTCAAGCGCTTAAATTCAAATATTTAAGATTTAGAGATTCAAGTTTTAAGATTAGGTCTTTAGAGTCTAGGAGTCTGTGATGGGGCGAGTGATGAACGTTGAGCGTTTTTGCCTGATTGGTCATCTGGTATCAATGGCATTTGGGCTGGCTGGCATTTTGCTAGTGGCACCCCACCCTGAGTTTTTGTCGCTGCTGCCGGCTGGACAAATGATGTTTCGTTGGAGTATGGCGGGTGGTGGCGTTGCCTACATTGTGTTAGGGACGATCGCCGTTGCCCTCTATGCTTACCGGACTCTGGGGCTACGCAACTGGCTAATGTTCATGATTCCGGCGATCGGCATCTCCCTAAGCAGCGAACTTTTGGGCACCAGCACAGGCTTTCCGTTTGGGGATTACAGCTACCTAAGCGGCTTAGGCTACAAAATCTCTGGACTCGTGCCTTTCACAATCCCGCTCTCCTGGTTTTATTTAGGTCTTTCGGCTTATCTGCTGGCTCGGACGGGTCTGAGCCGCCGTTTGCCTCAATTTGGCTGGTTAGCGCAGGCGGGAGCGATCGGTTTAGGGGCGCTGCTGCTCACCTCCTGGGACTTTGTACTTGACCCCGCAATGAGCCAAACGACGATGCCTTTTTGGTACTGGCACCATCCTGGGGCGTTTTTTGGAATGCCCTATCAGAATTTTGTGGGCTGGATGGGCACAGGCATTGTATTCATGACGGTGGCTGTGCTGCTGTGGGGCAAGCGATCGCCCGTGCTGCAAGCTGCTGACCTAAACTTGCCCATTGTGGTTTACCTGGGAAATTTCACCTTTGCAATGGTCATGAGTATGGCGGCGGGGTTCTGGATTCCCATTGTCTTGGGTCTGCTGCTAGGGGTGCTTCCGGCGGTTTTGTGCTGGAGATGGGGGCGGTTAGGTCAGATGCCTCAATTTGATAGCGCTGGCGTGGCTGAGATGGCTTCTGATGAAGTGGGCAGTTTGAACGTTGCTCCTGTTCCTAGCAAGTGATTTTTTGTGCAATTTCCTGAGCTTTACGGTACGTTGTCTGGTGTCATAGGTGCGATCGCCCTTCTGCTTTTGTTAGTGCAAGTCCCGGCAGTGGCAATTCTGCTGTCTCGATTGCTGCAAGCCCCTCGCCGCATTCCGCCGATTATTCTCCAGCCTGCAACGCCTGATTTGTTAGGGCAGGTCAGTATTGTGGTGCCAACTCTGAATGAAGTCCACCGGATTGCACCTTGTCTAGAAGGGCTGAGTCGGCAGAGTTACGAAGTGCGAGAGATGATTGTGGTAGACAGCCGATCGCAGGATGGCACAATCGATCGGGTGAAAGCTGCTCAGGTAAGCGATCCCCGACTGCGGCTAATCACGGATGATCCGCTGCCTCCGGGCTGGGTGGGTCGCCCTTGGGCGCTGCATACCGGATTCCTCCACAGCTCAGTTGGGAGCGAATGGATTTTGGGCATTGATGCAGACACCTATCCGCAGCCCGGACTGGTGGCGAGTTTGATCCAAGTGGCTGAGCAACAGGGATACGATCTGGTTTCGCTTGCTCCTCAGTTTATTCTCAAAGATTTGGGAGAATTTTGGCTCCAGCCAGCTTTGCTGATCACCTTGATCTATCGTTTTGGGGCAGCAGGAAGCGAGTCTGAAGCCGATCGCGTCATGGCAAACGGACAGTGCTTCCTGTGTCGGCGATCGCTTCTCAAAACCTTAGATGGCTACACGAGCGCCCGCAGCTCTTTTTGTGATGATGTCACCCTCGCCCGCAACGCTGCCAAACTGGGTGCAAAAGTTGGCTTTTTGGATGGATCTCGGTTGATAAGGGTGCGGATGTATGAAGGAGCCGCCGAGACTTGGCGGGAGTGGGGGCGATCGCTCGATCTTAAAGATGCGGCTTCCCCGGCGCAAACCTGGGGGGATGTGGCGTTCTTAGCAGCCGTGCAGGGGTTGCCGATGATTGCTGTCGTTGGGACGGCTGGAGCGATCGTCCTGGGCTATGGTTCGCTGACAGCCTGGAGCGCACTAGGGCTAAATCTGGGGCTGATAGCGATGCGGGTGGGATTGCTGTGGGCGATCGCGCCTTCCTATGACTTTAGTCAGGCGAGAGCATCCTGGAGCTTCTGGCTGTCGCCTTTAGCCGATCCTCTTGCCGCCTATCGCATATTCCTGTCTGCTCTCCGCACGCCGACTCAATGGCGCGGACGCATCTATGGCTCTACCAAAAGCTGAACGATCGTTCATCAGCACTCTAAAAATACTGATTCATGGCAACCGCCAAGGCGGTTAGAAGAGGGAAATTTTGGGTGGAGAGCGCAGTGCCCCACCCAAAATTTCCCAAACTGGCGACAGCTTTAGTCTGCACAGCAAGGCCGCTAAACCTTGAAAATTGTTGTTCATGGGATAAATCAGGATGTCCATCCCATGAGTAGCTCAGACTCTCTACATCTTGCTGATAATGCGCTGCACAATCTGTACGCCAGTCACAGCCTGCCAGAAAAATATTCCGGTCAAAATTGTATTCAGAGCGATGTGAGCAGAACGCGCCCATTCATTGCCTTTCTGCATATAGGGCGATAGCGATGCCGAAGTGGCAATTAATCCCGCCATGCCTAATCCTGCCAGAAGGTGTGAGCCAACAAACAGCTTGCCGTTGTTGAGGTACGTGACTCCCATACCGCCGATCGTGCCTAGTATCATCAGCGCTAGCAAGATCGAACCCATTTGATAGTGGCGTGTATTGAATTTGCCCTTGAGCAGCTCTTTTTTAGCGTCTCCTTCAGCATTGCGGGCACGTCGCCACTGAACGCCAAGATAGGCTGAGTAGAGCGTCAGCGCCAGCAGCACCCACATAAGAACGGGATGGAAAAACTGACTCCAAACTTTAACTGATTCTGGAATCTCAAAGCTCATAGTGTTCTAACCTGCTAATAATATTTCGACCTGTGTATTTCGACCTGATTATGACAGCCGCCAAAGCGGTTAGAAGAGGGGCATTTGGGGTGGGGCGTGAAGCGCCCCACCCCAAATGCCCTAAGCAAACTGGCAACCGCTTTGGTTAGGGTGGCGATCGCCAAGGATCTTCATAAAAATTAGCATACTTGCCCAGAGCGTTTGGAGGTCAACCTACAAGATTGCCCCCACAAAGCTTGTCTGATCAACTTGAATCTCTCTAGTCAGCCCAACGAGCTAGTAATCTAGCATGGTAATAATTGGCGCGTCAGGCAAATTATTACGACCCTCTAGAAACAGCAGCTCAATAATGAAGGCAAATCCAGCAATCTCACAGCCCGCCTGTTTAACAAGCTTTGCTGCTGCTGCCGCCGTTCCACCTGTCGCAATTAGGTCATCCACGATCAAAGCGCGACTGCCGGGGCGCATGGCATCTTGGTGCATCTCGACGCGATCGGTTCCATATTCCAACGCATACTCAGCCGAATAAACGGCGGCAGGTAGCTTACCCGGCTTGCGTATGGGTACAAAGCCCAGCCCCATTTTGTAGGCTAGCGGCATCCCAAAAATGAAGCCGCGCGATTCAATGCCAATAATGTAGTCGATCGCCAGCGGAGCACATTTTTCAGCCAAAGCGTCAATGGTGTAGCGCAAACCCTCTGGATTATCCAGAAGAGTCGTGATGTCCTTGAACACAATACCGGGCTTGGGAAAATCGGGAACGTCCCGAATCAGAGACTTCAAATCCATGGGTTTTACGCAGGTTGGGCGATCGTAGAAATCCTATCATTCAGCGGCTACAGTCCAGAAGCTAGAAATTAATCCGGCATTGCTTAGCCTGAGTATAATTTTTTTTGAATAAGGTCGCGGAGTGCCCCTTTCAAAAAAAACTCATACCTAAAATCAGCCACGCCATTAATTCTTGATGCCCGAAAAATTGTCGAACCAGCCGCGCCGCTGAAAGAAAAAGATGAGTCCAGCAGCGATCGCAATCATCACTATCCAACAGATGACGTAAGCGTAGGGCTGTCCTAGCTCTGGCATATTTCCTGGCTGGTCGGTATCAAAATTCATGCCGTACACCCCAGCAATAAAAGTTAGCGGAATAAAGATGGTGGAAATGATCGTCAGCACCTTCATAACTTCATTCATTTTGTTACCCACCGAGGAGACATAGATATCCATTAAGCTAGAAGCCAGCTCTCGGTAGGTTTCGATCATGTCTAGCACCTGCACAATGTGGTCATAGCAATCTCGCAGGTAGATCCGCACCTCTGGGCTAATCAGCGGGTTGCCGTCCCGAATCAGAGAATTAATGGCATCTCGCTGCGGCCAAACCGCCCGTCGCAAGTCCAACAGCTCTCGTTTCAAGGCATGAATTTTCTGTAGCGTCTGGCGATTGGGATTCCTGACGACCTCCTCTTCCAAGTCTTCAATAATTTCGCCATAGGCTTCCAGCACTGGAAAGAACCCATCAATCAGGGCATCAATTAGCGCATAGGCGAGGTAATCAACCTTTTGGCAGCGGATGACGCCGCGATTGGTGCGAATGCGATCGCGCACAGGCCCAAAACAGTCATACTCTGGCTCTTCCTGCACGGTCAGCAGATGATTTTTACCTAAAATAAAGCTGACCTGTTCGCTGGTGAAACTCCTGCCGTCTTCTTTCAGGGTCGCCATCCGCACAATGAGCAAAAGCTGATCGGGATATTCTTCCACCTTGGGGCGCTGGGGTACGTTGACTACATCTTCTAGCATCAGTGGATGCAGATCAAACACTTTGCCCAACCGCAGCAACACGTCCTCACTACCCAAGCCCTGCACATCCACCCAAGACACCGACTCTGTATCCAAATGTGGCGCACAGTCTTCAGGCTGGTCAATTTTGATGCGGATGGCATTGTCGTCGCAGTAGTCGATCAGAAAAATCACGGGGTGAGGCGCATTAGATTCGATCGCCAAGGTTCCCGGCATTGTCCCTGGCGCGTCATGAAAATAGTCTACGTAAGACTCCTCTTCATCTTCGTCAAGGGGAGGCATAGCAAATGAGTGTGAACGCATCCCGTTGTGTTGAGGCGATGAAAGCGAAGATTGATGAGTCATAGTGCAGGTTAGTCAGATTCAGAGCAAGATTCAGGGCAGACAAGGCAGACAAGTTATGCCAATCTTAAGCAATTCCCCTCGGTTCTACCATGAATCCTGATTCCTGTTCTGTGTATTCCTCTAACAGATATAGCAACCGCCAAGGCGGTTAGGCCGAGGACATTTTGGGCAGGGCGCAAAATGTCCTAAGCAAACTGGCGACAGCTATACCTGAATTTAGTGCCTAGACTGAGGATAAAGCCATCCTGCAAACAGCTTGGTCAGCCGGGGCATTATCCCGTAGGTCATGATGGCGACCATGAGAAACGTCACAACCAGCGTGCGTAGTAGCGGCGGCAACGGAGCCAGCAGTGGCAGCACCAAGGTATTTATGAGATTGATCAATACATAGATGGTTGTCCCTGTGAGCAGCACCATTTTGTAGCGAGGCGGCGGTGCTAGACCGGGCTGCTGAGGCAGGGTAAACCAAGTTTCCAGCCCAGTCAAAATTGAGGTTTGACCTGGGTTAGCGGTGAGACGATTGGCGCGATCGAGCAGTTTTTGCCGAACGGCAGAGGTTTCCCAACGCTTGAGATTGCTGATGCGATCGAATTTGAAAACAATCCGATATTCTGGATGGGCGCGATCGCCGGGGCGAAAGACATTGACTCCTAGATGCCCTTCAAACATTTTTGCTGCTTCAATCAGATCGGTCAAAACGCTCTCAAATTCCGCTTCGCAACCCGGCTTGACTCGCTGAAGAATGTCCACCGTCGCGGGAGGATCATCGCTCAAATTCTCTGGAGAACTCATGGGGGGTTCGTTCAAGTTAATTTATTCAAATCGGTTATGGCCGTCGCCAGTTTGCTCAGGACATTTAGGGTGGGGCGCTGCCCCACCCTAAATGTCCCCGTCCTAACCGCTTTGGCGGTTGCTATCAATCAATGGATATCCGGCAATTCCGACTTCCAATCGCACCACCTTTGCAGGCTCAATCCCCGTCGGCGGCGGAAACGACATGCCGCCATTGGTGACGACATAAATTCCGGTGCGATCGCCTTCGCCTTGTCCGAAGGCAAGAGCCGTACTTCCCGTCATGCCCTGTTCCGCCTGGGCAATGGTAGTGATGCTGCCATTGGGGGAGATTTTGACCACGCTGTTGTAGATATGGGTGGTGCCGTAAAGATTGCCATCCTGGTCAAAAGCGAAGTCATCCAGGTTGACGGGTTGGAGAAAAATCTCTGGTTCTCCCGGCTGACCATCCGGCTGAATCAAGATTTTAACAATCTGCATTTTTGCGGTGTTAGACGTATACAGCGCATTGCCATAGATCTTGAGTCCATTGACTGCCGGAAACTCTTGATCGAGAGAGCTACGAGCAAGGCAGTCATGTTCTAGCCAGATTTTGACGGTTTTCTCAGCCGCATTCAGTTCCCAAATCGCGCCTCGATAGGAGTCTGCAATCAGATAGCGATCGACCCCTAGAGGCGTTAGCCCATTCAGGAAAATAGCATCTGGCATACTGACCAGTACCGCTGCTTCTCCCTGCGGCGAAATGGTAAATACAGTAGGGACATTCTCAGCATTCCAGGCGCTCAGGAGCAAACTGCCGTCTGCCGCAAATGCAAGTCCTGCGGCTCTGCCTGCGATCGTTGCATAGGTAGTTACTTTCCCCTCTTTTCCTATTCTCAGCACCTTGCCGTCTAAGTGGCTGGTGATGAACAGCGTATTGTCAGGGCTGATGGCGATGCTTTCTAGAAAAGTATTGACTGGAAACTCAGCAATTTGGCGGGCGGGCGCAAGAGCAACAGGGGTTGCCGCAAAGATGGGGGGTAGCTCGGATGAGGCAGCCATTCAAATCCTTTTTTGGATACACGTCATCAAATTGATTAGCAGCAGCCTATCAGATAGCAGCAGTTGCCGTCTTGCCCAATCTTTTGAAATTTTTGCCCAATCTTTTGATTGCAGATCACTCAACCATCGTTCGATAGGCTTTTGGGGTGGTGCCTAAGTGCTGACGAAATAGCCGGGTCAGGTGGCTCTGGCTCGAAAAGCCGCATTGAATGGCAATCTCGGCAATCATCCAATCAGAGTTTTTGAGAAGCTGCTGTGCCCGTGCCAATCGCCGCTGAACAATATATTGATGGGGTGCAACTCCGATCGATTGTTTAAACACCCAGGCAAAATAGCAAGCACTCATCTCCACTAGGGCGGCAAGGTGCGCCAACGTCAGAGCTTGTTCTAAATGAGCGTCAATATAGGCTGTGATCTGCTGTAGCTTTTGCTGAGACAGTCCTCCCTGAAAGGGACGCAGGCTGGCTGGGCTAGCCGAGTATTTTTTGAGCAAATGCATAGCCAGACAATTCACGAGGGAATCAACATACAGCCGATCGCCTTCCCCATTCACTAGCTCTTCCTTGAGCGCCAAGCCGATCTGCTGAATCAGCGGATCAGGCTTGGGTAAGCAGGGCACCAAATCAACGCGATCAGGGGCGATCGCTTCGTAGGCAGCTCGGCTCAATAAATCAGGGCTGAGGCTCAGGATGAGAAATTCTGACGTTTGATCCCACTGCACCCGATGGCTCACAGTCGCTGGAACGACAATTACTTGCTCCTCAGTCACTTGTTCACGCTGAAACCGCCCATCTAGTCGCCGCTCGACCTGCAAGTTTTGAGGAACCTGCGTGTGGATGGCAATTTTATGTTCTGGATAAGAATACTCTGGCGTTTCGTAGGGCGGATAGCGGAAATACTCCAAGGTAATGCCCCGCCAACCCACCTGGGCACTAGAAAGAAGAGGCGTGCTGGGCAAGATAGCGGCAAGCGGAGAAGTTTCAGAATCTGGGGCAACGTTGGTTCGCATAGCATTCACAAAGCGACAACAGCAAGGCGACAACACCGATAATAGTCCCTCACCTCGTGTAACTCTATTAGGTGTTGCTGATCTCTGGGGTGATTTGCTGTTGGAGAAGGGGCGCGGAGCGCTCCTCTCCTCCTTAAACTAGGCAATGCTACTTTTTAGTTCATCTCTGGCGTTGAAGTATAAATTTATCTCCAATTTGGCGATGCCGCTCCTGCTTCCCCCAAGATCCCTAACCGTCCTATAGTGGAGTGGCTGCATTGAAGATATTCGCCCACCGTGAAAGCAATTACCCTCCTCGGCTCCACTGGATCGATCGGCACACAGACCTTGGATATTGCGGCTCAGTATCCCGATCGCTTTCGGATTGTCGGTCTAGCGACGCGGAGCAATGTGGCATTGCTAGCGCAGCAAATTCGTCAGTTTCGTCCCCAGATAGCCGCAATTTGCGACCCGGCGCTGCTGCCCGATTTGCGGGCGGCGATCGCCGATCTTGACCCACAGCCGATGTTGCTGGCGGGTGAAGAGGGCGTGGTGGAAGTTGCAAGATACGGCGATTCTGAGGTGGTGGTAACGGGAATTGTCGGCTGTGCGGGATTATTGCCGACGATCGCTGCCATCCAAGCTGGGAAAGATATTGCCTTGGCCAACAAAGAAACCCTGATTGCCGGAGGTGCGGTGGTGCTGCCCCTGGTCAAGCAGCATGGCGTGAAATTGCTGCCCGCTGACTCCGAGCATTCCGCTATTTTTCAATGTCTTCAGGGCGTGCCAGACAAAGGACTGCGGCGGATTTTGCTGACGGCATCGGGCGGCTCCTTCCGAGACTTGCCCGTCGAGAAACTGGCAGAAGTTACAGTCGCCGATGCCCTGAAGCATCCCAACTGGTCGATGGGGCGCAAAATCACGATCGACTCGGCAACGCTGATGAACAAAGGGCTGGAGGTGATTGAGGCGCATTATCTGTTTGGGATGGATTACGACCACATTGATATCGTTATCCATCCCCAAAGCATTATCCATTCGATGATCGAGCTTGAGGACACTTCGGTACTGGCACAGCTTGGCTGGGCAGATATGCGGCTGCCGCTGCTGTACGCCCTGTCCTATCCCGATCGCCTTGCAACCAACTGGGAGCCACTCGACTTGGTAAAAGTGGGCAGCCTCACCTTCCGAGAGCCAGATCATCAAAAATATCCCTGTATGCAGCTTGCCTATGCCGCCGGACGGGCTGGAGGCTCGATGCCAGCCGTACTGAATGCCGCCAATGAGCAGGTGGTGGAGCTGTTCCTAGAGGAAAAAATTGGCTTCTTGGATATTCCCAAGCTGATCGAAAAGGTGTGCGATCGCCATCGGGCAGACCACAGCACCCAGCCAACGCTAGAAGACATTTTGGCGGCAGATCAGTGGGCAAGGCAGGAGGTTTTGAGCGCCATGGCAAGTCCTGTCGTTTTGGCTTAGCCTCTCTCCAACAAAAAATCATCCCGCTATTAAGCAATACCTCTTCAGGCTTCGATAGACGGCTTTATTAGAATCAAGTAAACTTTTATTACACCTCTTTTAATAAACCCACAAAAATTCCAATGGCAGCAAATCCTGGATTCGGAAAGCCCAAACCTCAGCCCAAAGTCTCGAAGCGATCGCAAGATCGCGCTGTCGCCTCCACGAAATACGACAAGATGAAGGCGGATGGGCTGCCGGAATATGAGGTCTATATTCGCATCCAGGACAAAAAGCAGTGGTTTCCGGTGGGCGTGATCTCGGTGCAGCGATCGAGCCAGATCAACGCCGCCATTTTTGACAGCCAAGAGCAACTGCTGCAAGGCGCATTTCGGATGTTTCCTATCCTCAAGAAAAACCAGACGCAGCTTGAGTATGGCTATCGCCTGAAGGAATTTAAGGATGAGCCGATCCAGCTAGCGGTTAAGCCTGCAACGGGCGCAAAGGGAGCTTGGCAAGGGGCGATCGATGGCATCAAAAACCGCTTTGCCGCTTTGACAAAGCGCGGCTAACGTTGTTGTGCAAGAATTTTTGTGGACTAGACTTCGCCTGCCTCACGAAGAATTTCTCAGTCACCTGTCGCAACTCCACTTATGAACCCGATCGATTCTTCTCAGCCCTCCTTGCCACCCGGTGAATTTGGCCTACCCGTGATTGGCGAAACGCTCAAGTTCTTCCGCGATGCTAAGTTTGCCCAAAAGCGTCATCAGCAGTATGGTGATGTATTCAAAACGCGGTTGCTGGGTAGCCCGACGATTTTTATGCGAGGCGTGGAAGCCAATCAGTTTGTGCTGATGAACAGCGCCTGTTTTGAGGTAACTTGGCCGCCCAGTACCCGTGCTTTGTTGGGGCCTTTATCTCTAGCGTTGCAAACGGGAGATCTCCACCAAAAGCGGCGTAAGCTTCTGGCACAGGCATTTTCACCGCGATCGCTCTCAGGATACATTGCCGCGATCGAGACCATTACCCAACAGTATGCCCAGCGTTGGCAGCAGGCTCCTCAAGGCGAACTGACCTGGTATCCTGAACTGCGGCGCTACACCTTTGACGTTGCCTGCAAGCTGCTAGTTGGGCTGGATGGAGGATCAGATACCCGCTTGGGTCATGCCTTTGAAGTCTGGTGCGAGGGTCTGTTTTCTATCCCGCTCTCACTGCCTTGGACGCGCTTTGGTCGGGCGCAAAGGGAACGCAATCGCTTGCTGCAAGATCTTGAGCACCTGATTCGTCAGCGGCAGCAACACCCCAGTTCTAGTGAGGATGCCTTGGGATTGCTGATTCAGGCTGAAGATGAAGCGGGCGATCGCCTCAGCCTGGAAGAGCTAAAAGATCAAATTTTGCTGCTGCTGTTTGCGGGGCATGAAACTCTGACTTCAGCGATCGCCTCTTTCTGTTTGCTAATGGCGCAGCATCCGGAGGTAATGGCCAAGATCCGAGCAGAACAACGGCTTTTTGCCGATCGGCCGCTGACGCTGGAAAATCTGCGGCAAATGACCTATCTAGAGCAGGTGTTGCGCGAGGTCTTGCGCCTGGTTCCGCCTGTAGGCGTCGGCTTTCGTAAGGTGATTGCCGACTGCGAATTTAACGGCTACCAGATTCCGCAGGGCTGGAACGTGCTCTACCAGATTGCTGCCACCCACAGCGCCACTCAGCTCTATCCGCAGCCTGACGCGTTTGACCCCGATCGCTTCAGTCCAGAAAATCTGCAAAACCAGACGGTCGATCGCCAGAAGTACGGCTACCTGCCCTTTGGCGGCGGCATCCGGGAATGCATCGGCAAGGAGTTTGCCCGCCTGGAAATGAAGATCTTCGCCGTTCACTTGGCGCGCGGCTACAACTGGTCGTTGCTGCCCGATCAAGACCTGACGCTGATCACGGTGCCGACACCGCATCCTAAAGATGGCTTGCGAGTACGGTTCACCTGCGATCATGGCCTCAACTGAGCCTACGCCTCATCCTGCGATTTATCTTGCGATTCTTCATCCCACAGCCGCTCTAGCTGATAGCGCCATGCGCTCAAAACCGTACTGCGATCGCCAGCGCTAGCATCTAGATCCCCCATGACTCCCTCTTCGTAGAAACGCTCTAGAGATTGCAGCGTTGCTGCCAAGCTTTGCCCCTGCATTTTCGCCGCTCGGATAATCTGCCGCACCTGCGCTTCGGCAAAACGGCTGAAGCTGTCGGAAAGTCCCTGCTGATGGAGCGTGACTAACCGGGCGATCGCCGCCTGAAAGTCCTCAGAGGTCAGGGTCGCCATGCTGTGATGGAAAACGCCCCAGAGTAAGTTTTGAAACAGGGCGTAGCGGGTTTCCTGGGTTTCATCGAAGTTAGCTTCTAAAAGTTGCGCTAGGTAGGGAGCGGCTTCTTGAGCGGGGGCAATAGTGATCAGCGATCGCAACCAGCTTTGATCTTCAGACAGCAACACCAGTAGACGCAAATTCTCGCCTTCAATTTGCCAGGATTCAGGTTCGTTTACCCTCACAGCCTCTCCAAATAAGGCAGTCAGGGTTTGAGTAATATCTTGAGGAATCATATTGATGCAAGATGAAATCTATTTATAGATTCATTGTTGCAGTTTCTGAGTTGCAGTTTCCGAGTTGCAGTTTCAGATGCGATTAATTTCTATGCCTTTAAGTTTACTGGAAGGGTAATGATAAACTCTGTGCCTTGACCTAATGCTGAGTTAATGGACAATGTGCCGCTATGCTTTTCGGTAACGATTTGATGAGCGATCGCCAGTCCCAGCCCAGTTCCTTTACCCACTGCTTTTGTCGTAAATAAATGATTAAAGGCTTGTTTCCTGACGGTTTCCGACATACCAATGCCATTGTCTCGAATTGAAATCACGACTTGTGTACCAGATTTATCTAAGTTTGTCCGTATTTCTATACGATTTAGATTGTCCTTTAGCCCGTTAGATTGGCGTTTCTGATTTGCTTCCTCTAGAGCATCGATCGCGTTTGCCAAAATATTCATAAACACCTGATTGAGCTGTCCAGGAAAACATTCAATTAAAGGCAAATCGCCGTACTCTTTAATCACTTCAATGAGGGGATGAGTATCCGTAGCTTTCAGGCGATGTTTCAAGATGAGGATGGTGCTATCGATACCGTCATGTAGGCTAAAGGGCACTTTGTAGTCCTTGTCGGCTCTAGAAAAAGTGCGTAGACTGTTGCTGATGCCGCGAATTCGATCAGCCCCTAGCTTCATGGAATCAATCAATTTGGGCAAATCTTCTCGCACATAATCCAGATCAATGGCTTCGATTTCATGGGCAATTGTTGACACCGGATCGGGATAATGTTGCTGATACAAATCCAGCAGTTTTAGTAAGTCACTAACATAGTCTTTAGCAGGTCGAATGTTCCCAATAATAAAGCCAACCGGATTATTGATTTCGTGCGCCACCCCGGCAACCAAATTGCCTAACGCCGACATTTTTTCATTCTGTACGAGCTGTAGCTGCGTTTGCTGAAGATTTTCCATTGCTCCTTCTAACTGAGCGGACTGTTCGGCGGTCTGGCTTAGCAGCTTTGCTTGTTCTAGCGCCACGCTTAGCTGAACCGCAATTTGCTTGGCAAACTGAATTTCTTCTGCCGACCAGTTCCGAGGTTCTGCACACTGATGTACACAGAGCAATCCCCACAGCTTATCCCGCCATAGAATGGGAGCTACCATGTTTGCTTTAATCAAAAACTGCTCTAAAATCTGCCGATAGCAAGGCTGAATATCAGCTTGCGCGAGATTTGACACGACATGAACTCGCCCTTTCCGGTAGTGCTCTGCGTACCGTTCTCCAAAACAATAATCGCTAACCTTCATTTGCAGCGCTGAGGGAAACCCATCCTGCACGTCTTCGGCAACGATCGCGCCTTCGTTCAAATTAGAGGCTAAATCAAATTGGTAGATGCCGACCCGATCGGCTTTCAAAATCTGGCGCACTCGCTGGGTAACAACCGCAAAGATGGTATCGACATCCAGCGATCGCCGGATATCAGAAACAGCTTCAAACAGCATCTCCTGCCCCTGAAGCGATCGTTCCAAGCTTTGAGCATAGACTTGAGACTGCTCGTAGAGTCTGGCATTTTCGATGGAAATAGCGGCTTGGGCGCAGAGGAGGTTGAGCAGCTCAATGCGATCGTGCGTAAAGGCTCCAACGGTCAAATTATTTTCCAGGTACAGCACGCCCACCAGCTTGCCTTGGTGCAGAATGGGAGTACAGAGTGCGCTCTTGGGCTGTCGCTGCAAGATATAGGGATCAGCTAAGAGCGCAGAATCCAGAGAGGTCTGCACGATTACAGCAGGCTGTAGCGTTCGTCTGACGAGGTTTACCAAACTAATCGGCACCTCTTCGCTGTTTTCAAGCAGCACGGACTGCAACATCACTGCGGGCTGTCCGACCTGAGCCACGGCTTCAACGGTGAGTTGACTGACTTGAAGACCCGTAAGCATTAGCACACACTTGTCGGCACCTGCTGTTGTCGTCAGGATTTCTAAAAGGGTGCTCAGTAATTTTTCAAGCTGAATCTCGCTAGAGAGGGTTTGGGAGGCTTTGAGAATAGCTGCAAAATCAAGAGCGATCGAGATGCTATTGCCTCCGGACAAAGAGGTCTGAGGGAATAAAGTTTCGATCGCAAAAATTGTTTCAGTGGGTGCAAACGTAGTCGCGGCTTGCTCTAAAATAGGGGCGAGGAGCTTTGGGTAGCGCTGCTCCAAATCTATCACCTTGGCTTTTGCGCCCCAGTGAGCATAACCGTAGTAGGCTTCTGTCAGGTACTCCTGCGCAATTTTCTCTTTGCCCCACTCCAGATAAAATTTAGCGGCAAGTTCATTCGCAAGAGCTGCTTCATTGAGATATTCGTGTTTTTTAGCCAGTGCAATGGCGCGATCGTATTGGTCACTTGCCCCAATTTTGTCCCCTAAAACTCGGCACTGTTCTGCGGCAATCAAAGCGCACCGCTGAGCCTGATTGCTCGGTGCATGAACTGCCCACTGACTCAGCTTTTCTTGATGGGCAGCAACCCGTTCCAGCGTGGCAACTTGCTCTAATTCGCTGACTTCTGGGTAAAGCGCTAATCGAGTTAGCGCATCGTAGAAATAGAAAATAGGAATGTGGAGGAGTCCTGCCGCTGCACCTAAATATTGTTCTGCTAAATTGGCGTGCTTGAATGCCCGCTCATGGCGTTGAAACAGGTAGGAAAGGCTCAGTTTATTGAGATAGAGCTGAAACAGCACCAACAATTGGTTGGCTTCGAGATGAAGCTGAATCATCGCATCTTCGTTATAATGTTCGCTATACAGGCGATCGGGTTCAGCCGTCATCTCCAGGAGATTGAGGACTCCCTGATAGTAAAGACTTTGAATGGCGAAACAAGCATCGTGGCGCAATTGCTGAATCACCTGGCGATGATCTTCCATTGCCTGACGCAGGGAAGAGAGTTCCTGTCCGCTGAAATAAGCCGTGTAGTCATAGCACATGAGGCTCAAGGGAACATACTCCATATCACCCGTTTCTAGTCCGCTAGAGTAGGCTTGCAGGTATCCATGCAGGGTATTTTTTGCGGATTCTCGCAAATGTCTGAGGAAAACGGTGAAGCCAAATATGGTTTTAGCCTCGACTTTTGAGGACTGAAGAACCTGCAAGAGGCTTATCCCCAGTTGTCCAAACCGATAGCCCGCGTCCAAATCCCCCGCCATGGAAACAAGCATCAGCCCATACTTGACATAGCCATAGGCAGACTCCGGAGCATTGCCATACTGCACCGACAAATTGACATGGGCGAAGATGACCAGAGGCAATAGGGCTGGAGCCACCTGATAGGTCGTAGACATGATGCTGGATAGAATCACCATTGCGGCTCTTGGCTCTGCTGCGGTCATTTGGGGTAACTCCAGCAAAGATTCGATCGCTCGCTCATCCAGCAGCGCTTGCGTCTGTTGCAATGCCTGGATGATGTCATCTTGCGTCGGGTGCTCTGGCAGAGCCACCCCCAGGTGTGCCACCACTTCTCGAGCTATCCGCAAGGCTTCTAGATGTCGGTTTTGGAGACCATAAGCCTGAATTTTGATCTCATAAATATTGACTCGATCGAGCCAGGAATGAGCATGGGTCAGCACGGATTCTGCCAACTGCTCCATGAGTTCAAAGTCAGTGCTGAGGTAGGCTGCCTCTGTTGCGCCTTCGTAGAGCGAGAGGGCAAGGGCGTACTGGTGCTGCCAGCAATCGCTCCGCAGCAGCGCAATACCTGTGTTGAAATAGCTCAACGCTGCCCCGTAGGCAGTCGCACTTCTGGCTTTTCTCCCAGCCGTCAGATTGAGCTGCACAAGTTCCTGTTGCTCTAGAGTATCAGCGATCAACGATGCGCCTTGGTTGAGATGGTTGACGATCGCAAAGAGTTTTTCCTCTCGCTCTTCTAAAGGAGTGCCCTTAAGGAGCAATCGCCCTATTTTGAGATGCGTCATCTGTTTTTGATCATCCGCAATCAGGCAATAGGCAGCTTGCTGAACGCGATCGTGCAAGAATTTGTAGGGCGCAGATTGGGGCGCAGATTGGGGCGCAGATTGAGCCGATGAGTTATCTAGAGTATCGCTAACCGTAGCGCCGCCAGCAGTAGTATCGCCAACGGCATTTTCAGCAGGTCGATTAAAAAACTTGTAGACTTCGCTTTGTGGTAAGAGCAAGCCTTCCTGCAACGCTTTCCATAGAGCTGATGCCATCTCCATTTCCGGTTGTTCTGCAACGATCGCCAAGGTTGCCAAATCAAACGAGCTGCCAATACAGGCTGCAAGCTTGAGCGCCCTCTGAGTTTCGGCTGGCAACTTCTGTAGCTGCATTGCCATAAATTCCACCACATTGTTCGTGAGGGAAAGCGATCGTACCTGCGCCATATCGCACTGCCAGTGCCCGCTGTTGTAGTCGAATTGAATGAGGCGATCGTCATACAGCGCCTTCAAAAATTGGTTGGTAAAGAACGGATTGCCCTGGGTTTTTTGATAAATCCATTCGGTCAACGGCAGGGCAAGGTCTTCTGTACAATTCAGCGTTGCCGCAACCAGTTGGTTAATATCTTCTAAACTGAGAGCCTTTAGGGTGATGGTGGTAACGGCTTTCGTCCGCTCGATCTCTGCCAATGTCAGCATTAGCGGATGGGACGGAAACACTTCGTTATCGCGGTAGGCTCCCAAAATCAGCAGATAGCCTGTTTTAGCCTCGCTGATCAACAGTTTCAGCAAATGAAGAGAAGCTGAATCTGCCCACTGCAAGTCATCAATAAATAAAACTAGCGGATGTTCTGCTGTGGTGAAGACCTGAATAAATTTCTGAAACAGTAGGTTGAACCGATTTTGTGCTGCACCGCCAGAAAGTTCGGGTACCGGGGGCTGCTTATCTATTACCTGTTCTAGTTCAGGAATCACCTCAATTATGATCTGTCCACTGTCTCCCAAAGCATCTGCAATTCTGGTCTTCCACTGCCTCAATTGAGCATCGCTCTCACTGAGGATCTGCCTTATCAAACTCCTGAGAGCCTGCACAAACGCAGAAAAAGGTATGTTGCGCTGAAACTGATCAAATTTGCCTTGAATGAAATATCCGCGCTGCCGCACGATCGGCTTATGGACTTCACTCACCACTGCGGTCTTACCAATGCCAGAGAAGCCTGCAACCAGCATCAATTCGGTGCTGCCATCGCTAGCTCGATTAAAGGCGCTCAATAGCTCAATGACTTCGGCTTCTCGACCGTAAAGCTGCTCTGGAATCAGGAAGCGATCGCAGATATCGTGCTGACCTAACATAAACCAGGCAAGGTTCCCCCTTGCTCGCCACTGGTTCAAACACCCTTCCAAATCATGTTTGATTCCTAACGCACTCTGGTAGCGATCGTCAGCGTTTTTAGCCATCAACTTTGCCACAATTTCAGACAGCAACGGTGGAATTTCAGCATTGAGGGCATGGGCTAAAGGCGGCTGCACCGCAAGATGGCAATGGATCAGCTCCATCGGGTCGTCGGTTGGAAAAGGAAGCTGACCCGTGAGCAGCTCATAGCAGGTGACTCCTAGCGAGTAAAAATCGCTGCGGTAATCGATCCCCCGGTTCATGCGTCCTGTTTGTTCAGGAGAGAGATAGGCAAGGGTGCCTTCTAGAAGGCTGGGATGCTGAATTTCCTGTGTTTCTCTAGGCAGAAGCGTAGAGATAGAAAAATCGATGAGTTTAATCTGATGAGAATCAGGATGAATTAAGACATTGGAGGGCTTGATGTCTTTATGGATTACTCGCTGCTGATGTAGCTGGTATAAACTCTCTACAAGTTGAAGAGCAATGGGAAAAAACTGGGTGAGCAACAGCGGCTTTGCCTGAGCAAATTGACGGAGCGAAATGCCGTCAAAGTCCTCCATCACTAGAGCGTAGCCGTTGCGATATGACTCCAAAGTGTGGGGTTTGATGACGGCTAAACCGTCTAAATTTTTAGTAATTCTGTACTGATGCCGGAATTGCACTAGCTCACTAAAGCTAGGATGCTCGTGCTTCAGGAGTTTAATGACAACAGGTCGTTGATCGACTGTACGAATCGCCCGATATACCACCGTGCGAGAGCCTGCATAGATTTGCTCGGTAATATGGTAGCCAGGAAGTGTGATGGCGCCACGCGTCAGGTTCATAGAATCACTCGACCTGTTATACAGTTAACTTTCCTCTATCATTGTGCCCATCCCAGAATCAGTGCTAACAGGCTTAAAAACTAGCAAAACCCAGAGTGATCAGTCTTAACAGTGCCTTGCGCTTGAGTCAATTTAGAGGTTTAGCTATGTGGCTTAGGCAATTGAAAGCTGTAGATACCCTGCTTTCAAATATCCTGCTTTCAAGTATCCAGAGTGTTTGATACAGCTTAGCCAGGTGGTACGGCTATTTACGATAAAATCTGCTACGAGGTCGCTAACGATAGATCTAATTTAGCAGAATTAATTTTTAGCAGAATTAATTCATCTACCCTGACGCTGAGCTGAGTTTTTTTAGAGGATTGCAATGCCATACCTATCACTGCCTCCGCTTGCTCAATACTCTGTGGATGTGGGCTGGAATATCATTGGAGACTCAATTCTGTTTCTGTTGCTAGGTTTAGCTCTATCCTCGATCGCATATTACGGCTATGCCATTACTGCCGCTATCCAGTTCTTGTCACGTTCCAGCAATGTTGCTCCGGACTTTCATCCACCCATCAGCATTCTCAAGCCCGTTTGTGGACTGAGCGACCAGCTTTATGAAAACCTTGCATCATTCTGCCAACAAGACTATCCAGATTATCAGCTGATTTTTGGGGTACAGGATCAGCAAGACCCCAGTATCAAAGTCGTGAGGCAGTTAATGGATAATTTTCCAGACCTCGATATGCGGCTGATTGTGAATCATCACACCATTGGCACAAATCGAAAAGTTTGCAATCTCGCAAACGCCTTAATCGCAGCCGAACATGAAGTCTTGTTACTGGCAGATAGCGATGTTCGAGTCGAACCAAACTACTTACGAGAGATAGTTCAGCCTCTGAGCGATGCTAAAGTCGGCGTGGTGACTTGTCTCTATCGCTCTCTTACTCAAGGCTGGGTGACAACCTTAGAAGCCCTCGGCACAGCGACCGATTTTCATCCAGGGGTTTTAGTCAGCACTCAGCTAGAAGGCACTCGCTTTGCAATGGGTCAAACTATCCTGATGCGTCAATCTGTACTGAGAGAGATTGGTGGGTTTGAGGCGATCGCTGATTATTTAGCAGACGATTTTCAATTGGGATATTTACCCACTCAGATAGGCTATCAGGTCGTGCTTTCCACTTACGTTGTTGAGCATGTGCTGCCAACCAGTACATTCGCAGCTTCTTGGCAGCGTCAGTTGCGCTGGATGCTGTGTATTCGTGTCTCCCGCGCTTGGGGCTATGTCGGGTTGATTTTTACCTACGGAACCGTGACGAGTTTAGTGTTCCTATTGGCTACTGGGGGATCACATCTCGGTTGGGGAGTGCTGAGCCTTGCCTGGATCAGCCGACTTGTGGTGGCTTGGCTAGTGGGGGTCAAAATCCTGAAGGATGCTGCTACAAAACGATGGTTATGGCTGGTACCCTTGCGTGATCTGCTTAGCTTTGCGCTGTGGTGCTACAGCTTTGTGGGAAACACGTTTGAGTGGTCTGATCGGCGACTCAAGACTACAAAAGAAGGTAAACTTGTGTCTCTGCCCATCCTAGATGAAAATGTTAAGTCGGTCGGCTAGCCTTTAGAATGAGCGGAGGCTTGCTGCATTTGGCGCTCTTTCAGGTAAGAGAAAAACTCTCCACCTTCGCGCAAGCGACGCACCAAAATTTGCGGATCGCTCAGCATTTCACGAACAATTGGGATGATAGCTTTAGGACGAAAATAGAACCGACGATACATCTGCTCAACGGCATCTTCAATCGCAGCATTCGACAGCCCTGGATATTGTAGAGTCGAAGTCTGAATTCCCGAATTAGCAACCAGCACATTATCTTTGAACCAGCCATTCTCCTGCGCCTGACGGTATAGCTCTGTGCCCGGATAGGGAGCGGCGATCGAAACCTGAATCGTGTGTGGACTGATCTCGCAAGCAAACCGAATCGTTTCCTCGATCGTTTCCTGAGTTTCGATCGGCAAACCAATCATGAAGGTACCATGCACTGTAATACCTAAATCCTTACAGTGTTTCATAAACTGACGAGCAGCCTCTAGCCGAATGCCCTTGCGGATATTATCTAAAATCTGCTGATTGCCCGATTCAAACCCGACTAGCAAGAGGCGTAAGCCATTGTCCCGAAGCTGTTTGAGCGTGTCATAGTCTAGGTTGGCGCGGGCGTTACAACTCCAGGTCAGCTTCAGCCGCTTCATGTGTTCGCTGATGGCGATCGCCCGCTGCTTATCAATGGTAAACGTGTCGTCGTCGAACATATATTCCCGGACGCGATCGCCAAATAAAGCCTTAGCTTGATCCATCTCTCGCCCCACGGCTTCTGGGCTTTTGGTGCGATACTGATGTCCACCAATGGTCTGCGGCCACAGACAAAAGCTACACTTTGCCGGACAGCCGCGCCCTGTGTAGAACGAAACATAGGGATGCAGCAAATAGCCAATGAAGTATTTGCTGATATCTAAATCTCGCGCATAGACAGGCAAAACGCTGGGCATCGCATCCCAATCGTGAATCAAATCGCGATCGGGCGTGTGGTGCAGTTCGCCCTGCGTATCACGGTAGCTTAATCCTCGGATTTGATTCCACGGCTGATCTTCGGCAAGCTCTTTGCAGGTGTAGTCAAATTCATGCCGACAAACAAAATCAATCACCGGATTCTCGCGGAGGGTCTGCTCCGGCAAAATTGCCACATGTGCCCCAATAAAGCCGATTTGCACGGCAGGATTTTGGGCTTTAATGGCTGCTGCACATTTGACATCATTGGCGAGAGATGGCGTACTGGTATGCAAAATCACCAGCTCATAATCTTTGGCAATCTTCAACACATCTTCAACGGTTTTCCCCTGCGGTGGGGCATCGACCAATCGGCTTTCCGGCACCAGAGCAGCAGGTTGCGCTAGCCAAGTAGGATACCAGAAAGACGTGACCTCTCGCTTTGCCTGGTATCTTGCACCTGCGCCGCCGTCAAATCCATCAAATGAGGGCGGACTCAAAAACAGCGTTCTTTTCAAAAGGATTCTCCTCTTACTCTAGATTTGCCCTGCACAAATTAGGCGGTTATTGCTCTGTGAGCGCCAAAACTTGACTCCGGCTAAGCTTCTCGCCTCCGATCGCTATTAGATTGAGCGTTGCGTGAGCCAACGTCAGCGGAATTTTGCAAAAGTCTAGTGCAGCCCCTTTGGGCAAAGCTTTTGTGTAAGCATCCGCCAGGGTTAAATTTCGTCGTGCATACAGCTGCATTTCTTTATTGCCCCAGCCATCCGGGTAGAACTCTACGCCGCGCGACAGGTCATCTCCGTGATTGCGCAGAATGTTAACCGCCTGTAGACCCCGACCAAAGCCGATCGCATCGGTTCGATTTGTCTGGGTGCCGTCATACCAAGCCCACAGATCGGACAACATCAAGCCGACCGCCCCAGCCACACTGAAGGTGTAGCGGTTTAGATCTGCCTCAGTGTGGACTGCCCAATTGTTCTCTGCCCAGTACGCCATCCGGTCTGACATGGCGGCTGTGGCATCCCAGATGCGGGGGGCAATGCTCGCAGGAGCCAATGCCGCCCATTCTCCAATCCGTAGCGAAACTTCAGGTAAAGAGTTTTGGTATCCCAAAAAAACGTTGGCAAAAGCGCTGTGGTTAATCTGCTGATCTGAGGCCTGTAGCGTGAGGCTGATGGCTTGCAGAAGCTTGATCTTTGTAGCGCTGTCCAAATCTGCGTGGTCTTCAATATCATCGATCGCCCGCATACAGAGATAGGCTGAAGCTACCGCTTCTTGCAGTTCCGATGGCAATCGACTAATGGGAATGTAGAACGTGCGGCTAGTCTCCTTCAAAGCTTCCAAGCCATCTTTCAGTAAACCCATGTTGTTACTCCTCACAAGAACTAAATTTTCACAACCGCTAAAACTTTAAGAGATACTTTAAGGGATATAAAAGCTGAGAATTCAGAAAGCCGCATCTCCTTTTGATAGGGGGTGTTTAAGAAAGGTGGAAATTAAACTTAAAATATCTGGGCTGAACCCATGCGAGGCACGAAGTCATTCAGTCTATGACAGCTGAATACGATCTACCTTTCCAGACTCCGCCATGCCCTCGCCAATGGCGTAACGCAGAATCTAGAGTCATTAGCGTGTACAGCAAAGCGATCATAGGCAGACAAAAAGTAAGGATCAATGAACATCGATAAAGTTGAATCGTTGGCAGATAGCTCCATGACATCAGTATCCAGCCCAAAAGTCCAACGATCGCCAAACTCCAATTTTGAGTCAACAGTCCGACAATCATGCTGATCATCGGCACCCCATAGATTAGAATCATTCCTAGCGCTGTTCCTAGCAGTAACCCCAGAGAATAGTTAAGCTGGGTAAAAGCTGTTCTCGCTACCATATTCCAGATTGACATTAAAGAAGGATAGGCTCTGAGGCTTTGAGTAGAATCGCCCAGCCCCAACCAGATACGCCCACCGTTAGTCTTGACCGCTTTTGCCAACGCGCAATCATCAATCAAGGCTTGCCGAATAGCCTGAATTCCGCCAATTTGAGATAACATGGTCGATCGGATCAGGATACAGCCGCCAGCAGCAGCAGCCATAGAATGAGCCGGATCATTTACCCAGCGAAACGGGTAAAGTTTTTGGAAGAAGAAAACGAAAGCCGGGATGAGCAACTGTTCCCAAAAGCTCTGACACCGAAGTTGCACCATTAGTGAAACCAGATCAAGCTTGTCTTGCTCTGCCTTAGTCACCAGGCGCGAGATATTTTGGGGATCATGCTGAATATCGGCATCAGTCAGCAAAAAGTAGTCAGGAGAAGATTGGCTCTGAGCCTGACAGATGCCTTGAGCGATCGCCCAAAGTTTCCCCGTCCAGCCGTTGGGCAATGGCTCCCCTGAAATCACCGAGAGCTGGCGATCGGGCAAGGGCTGCTGCGATTTGGGCTGCGATCGAGCCAATGCCTTAGCGATCGCGGCTGTGCCATCAGTGCTGTGATCATCCACCAAGATAATGCTCATGATTCCCGGATAATCTTGATTGAGCAGAGAAGGCAGCGTTGTCGGCAGCATATCGACCTCGTTTCGAGCGGGAATGACTACACAAACAGCAGGATATTTCTTGAGCTTATGGCTTTTCCATTGCTTTGCCTTCCCTTGAATCTCAGGAGATTCTAACTTTTGATCTGCTTGCCAAAACTGCCCTCGTCCGACCAAAAGGATGATCCAAATCAATGACGATAAGGCGGCTAATGCTAGCCCAAGTTCGCCTGTCATACAGTTCTCACATTGTCACATCAGCCGCATAATACAAATCATGATATGAAGCACAATACAATAACTTTTGCATAATGTCTCCTATTCACTGGAGAAAGCGATCGTTGAATCTTTGTCCTTGCGTTAGCGCCCCCACGATAGCTCTAGGGCGAGAAAGCTAAAGCTACATCTCGGTAAAGCAAATCGGTAAAGCAAACTATGCAAATTCAAGATCGGGAAACAACACCAGCCGTTCAAACCGCGATCGCTGCCAGCCAGGGCTACCTGCTCTCGATTCAAAACTCGGCAGGCTATTGGTGGTCAGAGCTAGAGTCGAATGTGACGATGACGGCTGAGGTGGTGCTGTTGCACAAGATTTGGGGAACTGATGCGTCTAGACCCCTCCATAAGGCTGAAATCTACTTTCGGCAGCAGCAGCGATCCCACGGCGGCTGGGAGCTGTTTTATGGCGATGGAGGCAATCTCAGCACCTCCATTGAGGCATACATGGCGCTCCGGCTCTTGGGAGTCTCTGCCAGCGACCCGGCGCTGCAACAGGCGAAGGCTTTTATTTTGGAACGGGGCGGCATCCGGCGATCGCGCATTTTCACCAAGTTTCACCTAGCGCTAATCGGCTGTTTTGACTGGCGCGGCATCCCTTCACTGCCTCCCTGGATCATGCTGTTGCCCGATCGTTTTTTCTTCAATATTTACGAGCTGTCAAGCTGGGCAAGAGGCAGCACAGTCCCCCTGCTGATTGTGTTCGATCGCCAGCCCATTTTTCCCACAACTCCGGGCTTTAATCTGGATGAACTCTACGTTGAAAATGAGGGATCGGCAAGATATGCGCTGTCTCGTAATCACGACTGGACAGATCTTTTCCTCACGTTAGATGGATTGTTTAAGTTTGCCGAACGCTTCAATCTCATTCCTTTTCGGCAACAGGGCATCAACGCCGCAGAACGCTGGATTTTGGAGCGGCAGGAAGCAACAGGCGACTGGGGTGGCATCATTCCAGCAATGCTTAACTCCTTACTGGCTCTACGCTGTCTAGAGTATGATGCCCACGATCCGATCGTTGAACGAGGATTGCAGGCGGTCGATCGCTTCGCTATTGAAACGTCTGCCACCTATCGGATTCAGCCCTGTGTCTCTCCAGTGTGGGATACGGCGCTGGTGATGCGATCGCTCGCAGCCTCTGGTCTAGCCCCCGATCATCCGGCGCTGGTGCAGGGTGGCGAATGGCTGCTGAGCAAGCAGATTCTGGACTATGGCGATTGGGCGGTGAAGAATCGTCAAGGCAAACCCGGTGCCTGGGCGTTTGAGTTTGAGAATCGCTTTTACCCCGATGTTGATGATTCGGCGGTTGTTGTGATGGCGCTAAAGCAGGTGCAACTGCCCAACGAGGCATTAAAGCAGGCGGCGATCGATCGGGCAGTTGCCTGGATTGCCACGATGCAGTGCCGGGAGGGCGGCTGGGCAGCCTTTGATCTGAATAACAACCAAGATTGGCTCAATGCTTTGCCCTATGCCGATCTTAAGGCAATGATTGATCCCAACACCGCAGATGTGACGGCGCGAGTCCTGGAAATGGCGGGCTGTCTGGGAGAAAGTCGCCGCAGAGACAATCATCTGGAATTCGAGAGGATCGATCGCGCCCTCACTTATTTGATTCAGCAACAGGAGCCAGAAGGCTGCTGGTTTGGGCGTTGGGGGGTCAACTATATCTATGGAACAAGCGGCGTGTTGGCGGCATTGGCGGCGATCGCCTCCCCCAATCAGCCCCTGAGTGCGCCTTGTCGTCAGGCTATGGAGCGCGGTGCGGAATGGTTGGTAAGCTGCCAAAATTCCGATGGCGGCTGGGGAGAAACCTGTCGGAGCTACGACAATCCAGCACTCAAAGGACAGGGCATCAGCACAGCATCCCAAACGGCATGGGCACTGATTGGCTTGATGGCAGCCAGAGAAGCAATGCAAACCTTCCCAGATCAGACTAATACAGCTCAGACCGCTACAGTAGGGGCGATTCGGCAAGGCATCCAATATCTTGTGGATACGCAGCGTCCTGATGGCACCTGGGACGAAGCCGAATTCACGGGGACAGGATTTCCCAGCCATTTTTATCTCAAGTACCATCTCTACCAGCAGCACTTCCCCCTGACGGCGCTAGGGCAATATTGGCACCTATCCGCGAGGCTGTCACCATGAGCCTGGTGACGTTTTTGCTGCAATCTTCTTGGCAGATGATGACGATCGCCGCCCTGACCGGATTCGTGAGCGGCATCAGCTCTGCCGGGTTGATTGCGCTAATCAGTTATGCCATCAGCCACCCCTTGAGTACCTCTACGCCGATGCTGCTGCTGGGGTTTTTAGGATTGGCAGCGATCGCCCTCCTCACCAGCATTGTCTCTCAGGTGGTGTTGGTTCGCCTCTCGCACCATGCCGTGTTTCACTTGCGAATGCGATTAATTCGCCAAATTCTGGCTTCAGAACTTACCGATCTAGAGCGGATTGGCAACCCGCGCCTTCTGGCAGCATTGACAGAGGATGTCCGAGCAATTACTAGCGCCGTGTTTGTCCTGCCGTTGCTGTGCATTGATCTGGCGATCGTTGTAGGTTGCCTGATCTACATTACCTGGCTTTCCTGGACGGCGCTGCTGCTGGTCTTCGCGTTAATGGGGGCGGCGGTTATGAGCTGTATTCGGCTCTTGAGGCAAGGAGAAAAGCTGCTGGCTTTGGCGCGTGAGGAGGAAGATTATTTATTTGATCACTTCCGTTCGACCACTGAAGGGATTAAAGAATTGAAGCTGCATTACCAACGGCGACAAATGTTTCTAGAAAACGCAGTTGAACCCACGGCAATCAATTTCCGGCGCTACAACATTCGAGGACTGACGATGTTTGCAGCCTCCTCTAGCTTGGGCAAGCTGCTGTTCTTTTTCGCGGTGGGGTTCGTTTTATTTGCGCTCCCTAAGCTGATCTCTATCCAACCTGAGGCAATTTCTGGGTATATCCTCGCTTTCATCTATCTGACGATGCCGATGGAGAACATCGTCAATAGCTTTCCAGTGATTAGCCAATCGAATATTGCCCTGCGAAAAATTCAGGACTTGGGGTTGTCCTTAAGCGATCGCTCTTCACTCTCAAGCCCGCCTAAAGCAGAGTCTGACTGGCATAGCCTGGAACTTCGAGACTTGGTGTATCCCTATCAGCGATCGCCTGAAGATACTCCTTTTGTTCTGGGAGCGCTCGATATCACCTTCTATCCCGGCGAAATTACCTTTATCGCCGGGGGAAACGGCAGCGGCAAATCCACCTTTGCTAAGCTGCTGACCGGGCTTTACATTCCTGAGTCGGGCGCAATTTTTTTAGACAAACAGCCGATTACGGATGAAAATCGGGAATGGTATCGTCAGCATTTTGCCGTCGTATTTGCAGATTTTTTCCTGTTCGAGCGGCTTTTAGGATTGGAGCAGGTCAATCTCGATCATTTGGCGCAGAATTATCTCAGTAAGCTCCAGATTGATCACAAAGTCAAAATTGAGCGAGGTAAGCTTTCGACGACCGCGCTTTCGCAAGGACAACGCAAGCGGCTTGCCCTGCTGACGGCATACTTAGAAGACCGCCCGATTTATCTGTTTGATGAGTGGGCCGCCGATCAAGATCCTGTGTTTAAAGAGCTTTTCTACAGACAGTTTCTGCCGAGCTTGAAGCAAAAGGGCAAGACTGTGATTGTGATCAGCCATGATGATCACTATTTTCACTTAGCCGATCGCCTCATCAAACTGGATAACGGACAGGTCGAGTTCGATCGCTAAGCATTAAGCAATCACACGAACCTAAACCTCTCCTGCCAAAAAAGAGAGTCTGATCAGAAATTCCTCTCCCGAAACGGGAGAGGAATTTCTGATCAGGGCAACTGCTTTCTTTCAAGCTGACTAATCAGTCTCTCAGCTTAAACGATTCAAGTTGGCGATCATCACCTGCTGGACGGTCAAACCCTCTTCCAGAAGCTTAGCCCGCTTGCCATCTTCAAACTGACGAAGTAAGCCTTCATCAAAAGGTTCGATCGTATGTACGATCTGCCTGCCGCGTGAAATCACGTGACCCAGGCCATCGTACGCTTCCCACTGTGCAAAATACATGTGCATTAAAGTCAACCTCAAAGCATATTGTCTGCTGCATCCGCTAGCTTCTTAGCTGCCAATGCAGATTATTGATACAAAAGCAACCCCACGAACCAGCAATTATAGCGTACGGTTCATAGAGTCGTATTAGGGAGACTACTGAGGGTAAAGAGTGGGCAAACTGAGCGGATTTTGGATTTCGCCTCCTTCAGATTGATAGGTTCAGCAAGATCTAAGAGAGGAGTTGCGATCGCCGCTTCTTTGCCCTGATCCTTTGCCTCTAACCTTTTCGGAGATTCTGTAAAGGATTCTGGAGCAATGGGGCTACGCTCTCTTGAACCTCTATCCTCTGCCTCTTGATGTAAAGCTCATGTAAGGATGGGCGATCGACACTTCATCAACGCCTCCGTAGACCCACTGATGCAGCTAATGCATGAGCTTAGCCTTTATCAATTCGTTATCTTCCTACTCTATCTTCATCGTGGAGGTGAGTTTAGTCACTGTCTCAAATAAGCCTTCAAACCAGCCCGCAAACAAGCCTTTAAAGCAAGTCAAGTTAGCTCCTTGCCTCTGGTCGAAGTTTTGGCTTTTTGTGACCTGAGACGTAGTCCCTCCGAAGTCTAGCCTTCTCTGAGATCTAGCCCCTTCTGAGATATTGAAATGCGCTTTCTTGACAAGCTGAGTATTCAATCGAAGCTGCTGCTCATACTGCTGCTGATCAGCATTGCCTCCATTTTAACTATTGGCTATATTGGCTACAGCAGCGGCAAAACGGCTTTGACCAGCAGTATTCTTAACCAACTGGTTAGCCTCCGAACTGAAAGAGCAGAGGCGATTTCTTCCTACTTTCAAGTTACTGAAAACCACGTTCTGACTCTCAGCGAATCGCCTGCCATTATTGACGCAATGAAAGGGTTTAAGGCGGCTTATCAGAAGCTCAACACGGTAAATTTGACCTCAAGACAGCAGCAGTCCGTTGAGAAATTTTACCGAGAAGACTTTATCCCTGGACTGTCGAGCAACTTGTCTGACGGCAGTACGCCTCTAGCCGAAACCTATCTACCTCAGACTCCTGCGCAAAGCTATCTTCAGTATCACTACATTGTTAGCAATCCTAATCCCTTAGACAAAAAGATTGCTCTAGTTGATGCGTTGGATGGTAGCGACTATAGCCGTGTTCATCAACGCTTTCATCCTCTAGTTGAGAGCATCGTTGAAAAGTTTGGTTACTATGATTTCTACCTCGTTGATGTAGATACAGGAAACATTGTTTACTCAGCGTTGAAAGAGGCGGATTTTGGCAGCAATCTTAATCTAGGGCCTTACGCCAGCAGCAATCTGGCAAACGCAGTGGAGACAGTTCGTAAATCAAGAGATCCCAACTTTGTTACCAGCGCAGATTTTGACTTCTATCGAGCTTCGCGCAATCGACCTAGCTCTTTTATCGCTACAACCATCTTCGATAAAACTGACTTTATTGGAGCGCTGCTGATCCAGATTCCAGACAGTCGCATCAACCAGATCATGACCTCCAGAGGCGAGTGGCAGCAAACAGGACTGGGCAAAACGGGAGAAACGTTTTTGGTTGGGCCCGACACCTCGGTTCGCTCAGTGCCACGCCTGTTCGCTGAGAACCCAGATCAGTATTACGAAGCGCTTCAAGCGAGAGGTGTTGCCAAAGACATCATTGAACAGATTAAGCGCCTAGGCACGCCAATTTTGACCCAGAAGGTGCAGACAACGGCTCCACAAAGGGCGATCGCAGGTGAAACAGGCACTATCTCCTACGTGGACTATCGCGGCGAGTCGGTTCTCTCTGCTTTTCAACCGATCAAGTTAGGAGACTTCAACTGGGGTTTGGTGGCCAAGATGGATCAGTCAGAAGCCTTTGCTCCAGTCGATCGCTTCACCCGTAGGCTGCTGGTTGCCTCTGCCATTCTGGTGCCGTTGGTGACGCTGCTCTCGATCTGGCTGTCTCGTCTGTTTGTGCGTCCTATCAAGCGCTTGATTTCCGGAACTCGCCAAATTGAGGCGGGTGAAACCGATGTAGCAGTAAATATTCGATCGCAGGATGAATTTGGTGAACTCGCCCACTCCTTTAATCAGATGGCGCATAGCCTGCATGAAAAGGATCAGACGATTCAGACAGCGCTGCATGAAAATGAAAGGCTATTGCTGAACGTTTTGCCGCCGCCGATCGTCGCCCGACTCAAGAGTGGCGAACAGCAAATCTCCGATGTTTTTCCTAACGTTGCCGTTTTATATGCCGAAATAGAAGGCTTTAATGAGCTATCTGCTCAACTGCAACCTGACCAAACCATTACCTTGCTGAATGATATCGTTACTGCTTTTGATGAAGCGGCTGAACCCTTTGGGGTTGAGAAAATGAGAAGTGTGGGTAACGTTTATATCGCAGTTTGTGGACTATCCATATCGCGAGTCGATCACATTAAGCGAACGATGGACTTTGCCTTTGAGATTCTCAAGGTGATACGACGTTTTAATCAACAGCAGAAGACTGATCTAAGCCTTGACATTGGCATTCACTCAGGATCTGTAGTGGGTGGGATTGTTGGCAAAACTCGCTTTATCTATGCCCTAACAGGAGAAACCATGAAAATTGCTCACGATATTCACTCTTCGCCTGGGCAAAATACCATTCAGGTGACTCAGCCTATCTACGACAATTTGCATGACCTGTACTCCTTTGAGCGGATTGCCAATGTAGAGGTTAAAGGTCTGGCGAGTGTGCCTGTTTGGTCTGTCAAAGGGCAGAACTTTGTGCCCGATCTTCCGGCTCAAGATGCTCCAGAACATCCTGTCCCGGCACAGGATGTTCTGGCACAGGATGTCCCGGCGATCGCTCTGTCTGGGTCATCCGCTCATGCCAAGGAGTAACCATGCCAGACTTTATTGTTAAGCCCGATTGGTTGACCTGGATTGGAGCGCTGGTCATTGCATTTCCCCTGCTCATGTTTTTGCTGGGTGAAGTGATTGCTCGACTAGAGCGCAAGAAGCGATCGCTAGTGGCTCCCATTCTCATTTTACGGAACTTGGTGCTGCCCACCCTGGCTCTATTTTTGCTGCTGCACAAAGTATTGAATCTGACGCGGGACTCTAGCCTGGTTCGCGTTGTGGAATCGGTGCTGTGGGTGTTCATTATCTATGCCGTTCTGACGCTAATCAACATTGTGCTGTTTGAGGAGGCAGGCGCTGGCAGCTGGCAAGCCCAAACTCCCAAACTATTTCTTGACTTGAGCCGATTTTTCCTAATTTTAGTGGGAATTGCGATCGTCCTTTCCAGCGTTTGGGGAGCCGATCTGGGCGGTTTGCTCACGGCTCTGGGTGTAGGATCGCTAGTGATTGGTTTGGCTTTACAGGACAGCTTAGGCAACCTTTTCTCAGGGATTGCGCTGCTGTTTGAGCGTCCGCTCACCGCCGGAGACTGGGTGCGCATCGGTGATGATGAAGGCAAGGTGATCGAAGTAACCTGGCGATCGGTGCATCTGCAAACCTGGAGTCGAGATCTGCTGGTGGTTCCCAATTCAGAGTTAGCCAAAGGCAGCTTCAAAAATCTCAGCCGCCCAACGCGTCTACATGTAGAAACCTTTGAGATTGGGTTTTCCTATGATGATCCGCCCAACCGAGTTAAGCAAATTCTGAAGCAAGCCGCCCTCGAAACCGAAGGAGTTTTGCTAGATCCTCCCCCCTGGGTTGTGACGACAGCCTATGCCGACTTCTACATCAGCTACAAAATTGGTTTATTTGCAGAGAGCTATGAAAAAGCGTTGGGGGTTCGCAACGATTTCTCGACGCGCCTTTGGTATGTTGCCAAGCGCCACGGGCTAAGTATTCCCTACCCAATTTCAACAGAATATGAAGCTCAAATTTCTCTGCCTACCGTGGAAAATCCGTCAGTGCGGATTGCCAAAACGCTGAACTCTATTCCAAGCCTGAGCGCAGTCGCTCCGACGCTGATAGACCAGCTCAATGGCAACGCCGTTACCCAAGACTATGGCAGCAATGAGATTGTGGTGGCAGAGGGCGATCGCTTGCCAGGTCTATATATTGTTCTAAAGGGACATGCGGAAATGTCGGTTTCAGGGCGATCGGGCAGGCAGCAGGTGGCTCGGCTCTCGCAGGGCGATATCTTTGGCGAGAAGGCATCGCTTTTGTCTGAGCAGGTCAGCGATGTTTCGGTCGTTGCGTTGGATGACTTAGAACTGATGATCTTAGATGCTGACACGCTGCAAATGCTGTTGACTCGCAATCCCCGCTTTGCCAGCACGCTCGGAGACATTATGGAGATGCGTCGTAAGGTTCTCCAGGTTGCTAAGGTTGCCTAGGAGAGCGCCGAAAATCTGCAAAAAAAGTTGCCTGACCCTATAAGCCCCCAAGGTCAGGCAACGTTACCTGTAAGTACGCTTTGTTACTGGAAACCCAAACAACTAAATTGCCCCCTAGTTGTTCAGCTTCCAGTCGATCGCGTTCTCCAGAAGTGAGTTCATTTTGTCTTTTGGCACCCCCACTCAGCCTAGAGACAAGTACTGAACTTTAAACACTAAACCTCTTGGGGCAAGGAGAAGAATCCGTAAATTTACTTTTGTCCTTCCTTTTTTTGGGAGTCTTTACCTCTTAAGAACTCCCCTTTTTTAAGAGAGTCAGAGCTTTTTTGAGAGAGCCAGAGCGACAGAGGGCAGAGGGTAATGTTAGGCTCGGAGTGTTGTGCGATCGGTTCTGCGATCGGCTCTCCAATTCAATTCGCTACTGCCAGACCCATGCTCATTTCTCTTAACCGCAAAAAATTTGAGGAACTTATTCCTAGAGTCGCTACAAGTGAGCAGTACAAATACACTTGGGGCAAGCTGCCCGATTTTTTGCGGCGGCTGCTGATCTCACTGGTGGGTCTTGTAGTGGCACTGCTCATGAATCTCGTCTTGGGAGAGGATTTGTGGGCGCTGACCTTCACGGTCGGTCTGGCATCGGGCTTCTATTGGCTCTGGAGTCCCGTGTATTGGGCAAGCTTGAAGAATTTTGAGTGTCGCCGCTACCCCTACAGCGGACTGTGGCGAGGTGAGGTTCTAGACGTGTTTGTCACCGAAGAACTGATCGGCAAAGAAGAAACCGTCAATAAGCTAGGCGAGTTGGTGATCGTAGAGAACCGCGAGCGGCGGCTCAACTTGGAAATCGGCGATGAAGTTGGATTTGTTACAGAAATTCAGGTGCCGCTGAAGCGCGACCACCGGATTATCCGTTCTGGCGATCGGGCGGAGATGGTGGTCATGTCCGATGTGCCCGATTTGAGCCGGATTGGCAAAGTCTCAGATATTTACCTGCCTGACTACAGCCTCTGGGTGTCCGCTTATCCCTATCTGCGCCGCGATACCTTTGTCGAGGTGAGCAAGCAAATGGGACGACGGCAGGAGGGCAGCAGACGAGAGGGCGGACGAGAGGGCGGACGAGAGGGCAGAAAGCGGCGATCGCTCAACGAACGGCGTTTCCGAGATGAATTCCGGGACGAATTCCGGGACGAGCGCTAGGCTAAACCTTGGCTCGATTAAACCTTTGATCGATCGGTCAAAATCTCATAGCCTGTCTCTGTTACTAGAACCGTATGTTCAAACTGGGCTGAGAGGGCGCGATCGACCGTCACTACCGTCCATTGGTCGCCCAAAGTCCGCGTAATTTTTGAGCCTGCGTTCAGAATCGGCTCGATCGCTAAAGTCATGCCTGCCTTCAGCTTGACGTTAGGCATCTGGCGCGTGCGGAAGTTGAACACAGAAGGCTCTTCATGCAGGTTGCGTCCTACGCCGTGCCCGGTGTAGTCTTCCACGATCTTAAAGCCGTTGGCTTCGGCGTGGTCTTGTACGGCTCCGGCGATGTCTAGCAGGAAATTTCCGGCTTTCACCTGCTCAATACCTTTGTAGAGCGTTTCTTCGGCAACACGAATTAGCTTGGCGGCTGCCGGAGTGACGGTGAGGACGGCGATCGTAATGCAGGAATCTCCGTGAAATCCTGCAAAATATGCGCCCGTATCGACCTTCAGCACATCCCCTTTGCGGATTTTCTTCTTAGCGTTAGGAATGCCATGCACCACCTCATCGTTGATACTGGCACAGATGGAAGCCGGGAACCCGTGATAGCCCTTGAAGCTGGGCGTTGCCCCCATCTCGCGGATGCGCTTTTCGGCATGGGCATCCAGGTCGGCAGTGGTCATGCCGGGTTCGACTAATTCTGAAATTTCTTTCAAGACGATAGCAACAATCTTGCTCGCCTCTCGCATGATTTCAATTTCTGCCGGAGTTTTCAGCGCAATTCCACGGCTGCGTTTATGAATCCGGGGAGGCTGGTCAGGGCGAGGCTGGTGAGGGCGAGATAATAGATCAGTCAAGATGTTCATGGGTCGGACTGGGCTTTTAAATATCCAGGATTGGATGTGGCGATGTCTAAACCATAGCGCTTTTGCTCTTATAGCTGTCGCCAGTTTACTGAGGACATTTTTGGTGGGGCGCGGAGCACCCCACCAAAAATGTCCCCGTCCTAACCGCCAAGGCGGTTAGGACGGGGATTGCTGCCACAAAAAATTGGGGATTGAATCAGGGAAATCTGTGTTCCCAATATTCAATCCCCGATCGATTTTCATCTCTTTTGCCTTTAACGCTGCGGTGCAACCTCAAACTTGTGCGCATTGCTTTTCAGCAACGAGCTAAGCTGACTCTGCATCTCATCTCCTATGACCTTGCTGATTGCCTGTCGTTCTGGGTAGAAATCTGGGCGATCGAGGCTACGGGCGATCGCTTCATTCACCTGTTGCGCAATCAGCACCTGCATTTCTTCTTTGGCGCGACCTCGTTGATATTCAGCTCCTTCTTCGGTTGTGGCGTAGAGAGGCGGCAGACGATTGAGTGCGTAGGCGGCAATGTCACCCAGATCTAAAGTACAGTCGCTAGTCGCCTCAATTTCGGCAACCCTGGCGATCGCTTCGGTCAGCACCAGTTCTTCCATGACGTTAATGAACTGTTTGCGAGGTACCGCAACCACTTCACCCGTCAGCAACGAACCCATGAGGCGATCGAGCGCCATATATTCTTCAATAGACAGTTCGGAAGCCGTGTCACAGATGCGCCCTACTTCTGCTTCCATGGCGGGGGTCAGATAGCCATCTTGTAGAGCCTGTTCAACAATTTTTTCGATACTCATAAGGTTTTTCTATGCTCCACAGCACTGTGGATCTGGCGAACGTGGATCTGGCGAATGTGGACTTGGCGAACGTGGACTTGGGCGAACGTGGACTTGGCAAAACGTAGGCATGGCAAATACGCCCGCTTCTTGTCTTAGAGTGCCCCGGATTTAGAAAAGATCACGGTGAGCTAACGCAATTAGCCGTGAGAATTTTGTCAAGTCTCAGATTTGCCCGTTCACTCAAACCCGTTCACTCAAAACTGCCGTAGCGCCAAGGCACCGGATCGATCGATTTCCCGTTCACGTATAGCCCCCAGTGCAAATGAGGCCCTGTCACGCCTCCGGTTGCTCCTACTGCGCCCAACCGTTGACCCGCCTGCACAACATCTCCTTCTTTGACATCAATGCGGCTGAGATGCAGAAAAATACTGACAACGCCCTGCCCGTGATCTACACCGATTGTGTTGCCATGCAGCTCGAAGCCGTCTGCCTCACGCCCCACTAAGGCAACCTTTCCAGCAGCCGGAGCAACAATGGGCGCACCTGTGTCAGCGCCATAATCTACGCCGCGATGGTAGTAGTCTTGGGCAAACTCACCGTTGTAGTAGCGCCGTACGCCGTAGATGGTTGTAATTTCACCTTCAGTAGGACGCTGAAACTTGCCATTCCAAAGCTTGTTGGGCGTGACCAATGCCTTAAAAGCATCAACTTTGTTGAACTCATGATCAGTGCCGTCTGAGCCGCCGCCGCTGAGCCAAATGCTCTGAGTTGGAAAATCTCGATCGCGCAACTGCAAGGCTAGGGTCTGTGGATCTCCAACGCCATTGACCTGAATATTGAGCTGTCCGGGGCGATCGAGCGGCGTAGTAGGCAGGAGCGCACGGAAACGGTTGGGGGCGATCGCAAAGGCGGGATAGGTCTTCTGGTTCATCACCACAGTGGGGCTGGCTCCAGTCTCGGCCTGAATCAACACCGTTACCGTGTCGCCTAGCTGAGGATTAGTAGGGCTAGCTTGAACCGATATCGTACCGCTGATCGCAGCGCTGTTCAGCACAGATAGCAGCGCCACCAAAGCCAGAAAGCCGCTGACCCAAAGTCGCTTTGTCCAAAACTGATGCCGTAGTGACAGCCATAACTTTGTCAAGTAATTTTCCATCGAATGATTCTTGATTAATAAGGTGTGAGGACTCTTTGCTCATAATTTATAGCAACCGCCAAGGCGGTTAGAACGGGAACATTTAGGGTGGGGCGCGAAGCGCCCCACCCTAAATGTCCTATCAGTTCATTTAGCTTAGGATCATGTACAAATTAAAACCCAATAGTTTTTTGAAAGTGTCGCGCGGAGTGCGACACTTCCAAAAAACTATTACAGCTTAATTAGCCTGTGATCCTTACGGAAAAGCGACTATACAAAATCTCGCACAATTTTCTGCAACCTGTACCCAGCAAGCCCCAAAAACTCGGTATCCTGGAAATTATAAAGACTTTAGATTTCTTATCATTAGAGTTAGAGCTAAAAATCCGTGCAAGAAGACTTTCGCCTAATTGTTGACCTGGTTGTGGTGCTGGCGGCAGCGGCTGGGGGAGGATTACTGGCAGCATTGCTGCGGCAGCCTGTGATCTTGGGATATTTGGTGGGAGGGGCGATCGTTGGGCCAGCCGGACTGGGTTTGGTCAAAGAGCTGATTCAGGTAGAGACTCTGGCTCAGTTTGGGGCAGCCTTTCTGCTGTTTGCGCTAGGGGTAGAGTTTTCTTTCTCGGAGCTGAAGAAAGTTCAAGGCATCAGTTTGGGGGGAGGAACGCTGCAAATCCTCTCGACGATTCTGATTACGACGTTAATCTCAGTCGGCGTAGGCTGGGTGACTTCGCCGACGCAGGGCGTATTTCTGGGCGCAATTTTATCGCTCTCTTCAACGGCGGTGGTGTTGAAATGCTTGATGGAGCGCAACGAAACTGAGACGGCTCACGGGCGCGTCATGCTGGGCATTCTGGTGGTGCAGGATCTAGCACTGGGGTTGATGCTAGCGGTGCTACCCGCCCTCAATCGCCCTTCTGAGGAGATTGGCGTGGCGGTGGGTATTGCCCTGCTGAAGACAAGCCTTCTGGCGGGAGGAGCGGTGGTGGTCGGTATCTGGGTGATTCCGCCATTTTTGCGGCTGCTGGCACGGACTGAGAGCCGAGAGCTTTTTTTGCTGGGCACCGTGGCGCTGTGTCTGGGGATTGCGCTGCTCACGGAATATATGGGTTTGTCGATCGAAATGGGGGCATTCATTGCCGGACTGATGATCTCGGAAGTGGAATATGCCGATCAGACTTTGACCTACGTGGAGCCAATTCGAGATATTTTTGCCAGCCTGTTTTTTGCGGCGATCGGGATGCTGATCGACCCTACGTTTATTTGGAATAACCTGGAGTTAATTTTGGGGTTAGTGGGGCTAGTGCTGCTGGGCAAATTCCTGATCGTCACGCCGCTAGTGCGCGCCTTTGGCTATCCGCTCAAGACTTCTCTGATTGTGGGCTTGGGACTGGCGCAAATCGGAGAGTTTTCCTTTGTCTTGGCGAGTAAAGGTCAGGTGTTGGGGCTGGTGTCTCGACGCATCTATTTGCTGATCTTGGGCACAACGGCCGTGACGCTGATGATTACCCCCTTTCTGATGCGTCTGGTGCCTATGCTGTTGAATTGGGCAGATACCGTGCCCTGGATGAAGTCAATTTTGGAGGGCAGTGACGCGCCGCTAGAAGTGCCTGAAGGCTTGCCCAATCAGGATCATGTAGTGGTTTGTGGCTATGGGCGCGTGGGGCAAAATATTGTCAAGATGCTGCAAGCCCACAGCCAGCCTGTGGTGGTGATTGATCAGTCAGAGCAGGCGATTCAACAGTTGCGCGATGCCAATATTCCCTATGTTTATGGCAATGGGGCGAGTCTGCATGTGCTGAAATCGGCAAATGTGGGACAGGCGAAGGGCATGGCGATCGCTCTCCCTGACCCCATGAATACCCGTCTGTCTTTGAAACGTGCTCTAGAGGTAGCTCCTGAGCTAGATGTAATCGTTCGGGCGACGCAAGACAAAGACATTGAGCTGCTCTATCAGTTGGGTGCAAAAGAGGTGGTGCAGCCTGAAATTGAGGCGAGTCTGGAGCTTTCGGCACATTTGCTTACCGGGATTGGCGTGCCCTTGCCGATTATCCAACGCGAAATTCAGCAAATTCGCAGCTCTCACTATGCCGACTTGCAGCCCGAACGCCCTGCATACCAAGTTTCTCGTGATTTGAAGGTTGCCGCACAGGACATGAACAACAAGTGGCTGACCCTGCCGGAGGAGTCACCCTTAGTGGGCATGACGATCGAAGAAACTGACCTGCGGCGTTTGACGGGCGTGAGTCTGATGGCAATTCAGCGATCGGCAGGTGAAGAAATCGACTATCCCGATGCTCAAGTGATGTTGGAAGAGAGCGATCGCCTTTTGGTCGTCGGTGAACCCGATGAGCTAATTGCCTTTGGTGAGCTAATGAAGGGCAGTACGGCGATTCCTAGCGAAAAAGCCTCCTGTCAATGGCTGCTGGTGCCGGAGACGAGTATTGTCGTAGGCAAGACTTTAGCAGAGCTACACATTCGCCGTCAGTTTGGGGTATTGATCCAGGCAATTCGGCGAGAGGGCAAGTTCATTCGCTTCCCGAACGGACAGAGCGATCTGCAAGTAGGCGATCGCCTTTTGCTCTGCGGCAGCTTCCACTCGATCGAGCAAGCTAGCTACTGGATTTCACCCACTTCGCCTGAGCCGCAGTCGTTGCTGCAAATCCCTCTGGGTGCTCTGAATGAGCCTATGGACGAATCTATGGCTGAGCCTGTGCTGGAAGCCGTCACGGGTGAAGACTAACCGCGCTCAGCCCCCTTGCAATCCAGAGTTTCAAGCCTTGGGCTTGAGGAAGACGATCGCCTGCCGCCAAACGATGGTCGGCTGGTCATAGTGGTCAAAAATACAGACGCAGTCGGGGTCTTGCCAGCGAATCTTGCCCGTCAGCAGATCGTTGGTGGTGAGTTTCAGCTCCACTTCCTGCTCTTCTCGAATCAGGGTTTGAATTTGACGGATGCTGGGCAATCCGGTTTCGAGTTCAGCCGTCATGGGGGTGATCCTGTGCTATTGCTAAGTTTTGAGTGATGTCTTGAGTATGGCATCTGTCTCTCTTTCTATAAAACCCAACAGGGCATAAAGCCCAACAAAAGATCTAAAATTCCTATTTTCGACCCTCGCAACGGAGTTATTTATGACGATCGCATTTGTGAAGTATCACGGTTTGGGCAACGACTTTATTTTGATCGACAATCGACAGTCTTCAGAGCCTTGCCTCACGCCCGAACAGGCGGTAATTTGGTGCGATCGCCATTTTGGTATTGGTGCTGATGGCGTGATCTTTGCTCTGCCCGGTCAGCCCGTACCTGGAGAACCTGACAGCGATTACACCATGCGGATCTTCAACTCCGACGGCTCGGAACCTGAAATGTGCGGCAACGGCATTCGCTGCATGGCAAGATTTGTCGCTGATCTGGAGGAAGAGGCTGGTTTGATAGCAGAGAAGGCTGAAGGACGGGCTTACCGCATTCAGACTTTGGCAGGTGTCATCGTGCCTAAGCTGGAAGCAGGGGGCAAAGTTACGGTAGACATGGGCTTACCACGACTGCTAGCAGCCGAGATTCCGACGACGCTGGCTTCGCCGGATGAGAAAGTCATTAATCAACCGCTTCAGGCAGCCGGGAAAAGCTGGGATGTCACCTGTGTCAGTATGGGCAATCCTCACTGCATTACTTTTGTAGAGGATGTAGCGACTATTCCCCTAGAGACGATCGGCACTCAGTTTGAGCATCATCCGGCTTTCCCGCAGCGGATCAACACCGAGTTTATTCAAGTGATTCGCTCTGACTATCTGAAAATGAGAGTCTGGGAACGGGGCGCTGGAATTACGCTGGCTTGCGGCACGGGAGCCTGTGCTTCACTGGTGGCAGGTGTGCTGACGGGACGGTGCGATCGCCGTGCCACGGTTGAGCTTCCGGGCGGCTGTCTCGAAATTGAGTGGTCGGGCGATCGGATTTATATGACGGGAGATGCACAACGCGTGTTTGAAGGCGTGATGAGCTTATAGGTCTTAAAAAAAGAATCCCCATCTCTCTTTACGGAGATAGGGATTCTTTTTAGTTCTGCCAACTAACTTGGTGGCGGGGAGCGGATTTGAACCACTGACCTTCGGGTTATGAGCCCGACGAGCTACCAGGCTGCTCTACCCCGCGTCGCTTTAACCAGCATAGCAAGAGAAAGATAGATATGACAACTTCAGAGCTTTCATATTTTTGTCAGGTCGCATTTTTTGGGTACTGTTTCACATGTGTTGTTGGAATAAGCACAAAATAATGGCTCTGACGAGGTTCAAATCCTCTAGCGTCAGAGCCATAGACTCTATGAATTCAAATAAACCCTGTGAATCCCAATAAACCCTGTGAATCCAATAAGGCTATCGGACTGAGCCTTCTAGGGTTGCCGTGTCAATTGGCTTCATTAGATAGAGGCGCAAAAGCTGGCTAGCTGTAGAGGCATAGAGAGGCAGCTTTTGGAAAAGCTGGAGAAACTTGGGCGTGCCAGAGGAAGCGATCGCCCCTAGCTTTTCATTGTTCTTGGTACAGCGATCGAGCCGTTCAAAGAACTCCGGATGATCGACGTTGAGAACGACTGGAAAGACTCTACCCGTCGCCTCATTGGTTTTGCGGATGACGTGAATGTCGTATTCCCGCGCATCTAGACCCAGAAGAGCGTAGAAGCCCGATCGCTGGATGTCATTCAGATACATGGTGGCAAAGACTGACAGCAAGAAGAAGCGGCACCAGAGCCTAGCCCGCCAGTCGTTGAGGTACTGAGGCTGAGCCTTCATAATGGCATCGAAGAAGTCGCCGTGGCGGTTCTCATCCTGACACCAGTTCTCGAAGAAGTTGAAAATCGGATAGACGCGATTTTCGGGATGGGCTTCTAGATGGCGGAAGATCGTAATGTAGCGCCAGTAACCAATTTTTTCTGAGAGATAGGTTGCGTAGAAGATGAATTTGGGCTTGAAGTAGGTGTAACTACGGCTCTTGGTTAAAAATCCCAAATCGAGCGACAGACCAAAGTCTGAGAGGGCTTTGTTTAAAAACCCGGCATGACGGGCTTCATCCCGTGACATAAGGGAGAAACATTCTGCCAAAACGGGGCTTCGATCCTTCAGCTTGCGCGCCAGCTCTTTGTAGAGCAAGAATCCAGAGAATTCTGCCGTGCAAGACCGCTCCAGAAATTCTACAAAGAGCTGACGGGTTTCACCGTCAATGTGATCCCAGGACTGCTGAAATACGTCTGTGCGGACAAAGTGATGGCGGTTGTAATCCACCCGAAACTCTTCCAGGATGGCTTTTAGCTCATCTTCGTTGACCGAGATGTCCATGTTTGCCATCTCTTCAAAGTCGGTGGTATAAAACCGGGGAGTGAGGATGGTCTCCTTGGCTGGAACTTTTACTCCAGGTCGAAGCTCTTGGAGGTCAGGTTTTTTTAAAGAATCTACCATGTGTGTACTTGCTCTCCCTTCGGTCTTGCGTTCAAAATCTAGCCGCCCAAGCTCCGATCTTGCCAGGTGAACTCGTACTGGAGAGATCTGAAGACTTGGAGGTGTAACAAGAGCTTAACAAAGCTGCTCGACATGCTCTACTTGCATCTTTCAGTAGTCTACCAAGCTTGTAAGGTCGGCTGGATCGCCAAAACGTTAAGAGTTGCAACAAAGAACGACTGTCCCTGAGCCGATTAGAATGCCCTTACAGCAGTTTTCAATTGCATAAACCACAGCTATTTTTTTAGAAGCCGCGCGGAGCGCGGCTTCTAAAAAAATAACCCACACTCAACTAAGCACAAAGCGCTGTAAGGTGATGCGAGCAGAGCGATCGCCCTATCGAATCTCAGAATCCTACACAATCGCTTTAGAAAACGGATGACAAAGAGTGCTAAATGTGGCAACTTACAGCAAAAGCTGCATGATTAACGCTATTAGTAGCGTCGAAAATCATGTTTAGCGTTAAAGTTACAGGTCAGCAGTTGGTTATTGCGGGAAGGTACGAAGGTGGCTTTGAAAATTCATTGGCTGCTACCCAGCTTTTTAGGGATTTGTTGCTTGGCGGCTCCGGTAGAAGCGGGACAGCTATCCTCTTGGCGGTTTGACCCTACCCAAAACCGTTTAGACTTCAACACAGATGAGGGCGTGCAGCCTCGTGCCCAGTTGGTGAGCAATCCTACAAGACTGGTCATTGATCTACCAGGGACGATCGCCCCATCCTCGCTCCAGCAGCCTATGAGCCAAGCAGGGCGAGAAATTCAGCAAATTCGGGTAGAACAGTTCGATGCTAGCACCACGAGAATTGTCGTGGAACTCTCCCCAGGCTACACGTTAGACCCGCAGCAGATTCTATTTCGCGGTGCTTCGCCGACCCAGTGGACAGTACAGATTCCTCCGCCCCAGGTCGTGCCCACGGCAGCGATCGCCCCTTCCCTCTCCAATCCACCGACAGGTTCTGCTCGTTCGACGCTTCCGGCAAACGATCGCTCTAGTCGCCCTACGTCCACCAATCTTTCGCCGAGCAACCTTGCAGCGGGGGTCACACAAATTGAGGGAGTACAGGTGACCGCAGATGGTGTATTTGTGAAAACGAGGGGGGCTAGACCTGAAGTTGAGGTGAGCCGTAGCCGACGCAATCGCCAAACCATCAAGGTGACGGTCAACAGCGCGGAGCTGTCGCCGCAGTTGGCGCGAGATGTCGCTATTAACCGCTACGGCATTAGCCATTTGGAACTTCAACCCAGCGGCTCTAAGGTACAAATGACCCTGCACGTCGCCGAAGAGAGTCCTGACTGGCTGGCTTCTGCTAGCGGTGCGGGGGGCATCGTGATGCTGCCTCAGGGAGGAATTGCGGCTGTGGCTGACCTAGCAGTCCCAGTTCCCCAAGCAGCGGCTCGTTCTGCCTCTACCAGCCCATCGGCAATTTCAGCTACGCCCCAGCGATCGCCTCAATTGCCGCCTCCAATTGCGCGCACCGCACCACGGTCGCCCGAAGCACTCCCATCATCTGAACCATCGCCTGAACTAGCTGCGCCTTTAGCAAACTCTCAAACGGCAATCATTCAGGGAATTGAGGTGAATCCCACTAGCAATCAGCTTTTGATTCGTGCCGATCGCCCCGTCACCTACAGCGGTCGATGGCAAAGCGGACTTTACCAGATCACGCTATCTCCAGCTCAGCTGGCGGCTAATGTGTCTGGATCTGATGTGGGCGGAGCAAGCAGTCCTGTCCTGCGAGCGCGACTGCGCCAACAGACCGATCAAACCGTGGTGATTTCGCTCCAGCCCGCATCAGGCATTCGGTTTGGTACCCTAAATATGGTTAGTCCGCAGCTGCTGGCGCTGGAAATGCAGCGATCGCCTGTGTCTAGCGCCCCTAACGACTCTACGGGTGTAGATAGATCATCTGTAGCTCGATCAAATGGGTCGCGATCGAATAATGCAGCTAGCCTGATTTCACCCGCTCAATCGGCTGGACTGCCTAGTCTCCAGAGCGGCAGACTGCTAATAGTTCTCGATCCAGGACATGGCGGCTCAGATCCAGGCGCAGTTGGCATTGGCGGACTGCAAGAAAAGCAAATTGTGTTGCCGATCGCCCGACAAGTCGCAGCCTATCTAGAGCAGCAGGGCATCCAGGTGATCTTGACCCGCACCGACGACAGCGATGTTGAGCTAGAGCCACGTGTCCAGATCGCCGAACAGTCCAATGCCAGCCTGTTTGTCAGCATTCATGCCAATGCCATCAGCATGGATCGCCCTGAGGTAAATGGAGTCGAGACGTACTATTTTTCTAGTGGCGAACGACTGGCTCAGGTAATTCAAGACAGCATCGTGCAAGACACAAAGATGAATGACAAAGGCGTTCGTCAGGCGCGCTTCTATGTACTGAGGCGCACTTCTATGCCAGCAGTGCTGATTGAAACAGGCTTTGTGACGGGGCGTGAAGATGCGCCGCTTCTAGCAGATGAGGGCTTTAGAAATCGCATGGCAAGGGCGATCGCTCAAGGGATTTTGCAATATGTTCAGCAAAATTCGATAGGAAGCGATCGGTGATTCATAGCTGTCGCCAGTTTGCTGAGGACATCTAGGGTGGGGCGCGAAGCGCCCAGGCGGGGCTCTTCCCAACTTTTGGTGATCTTACGGCATGATCAAGATATCCCTCG
>NZ_JCACIN010000087.1:0-25132 GCF_059504425.1 Drouetiella sp. | reverse complement strand
GACTATTTTCCAGGTAGACTGAAAACTAGCTTACATTATCTACAACTGTAATACTAAGAGCCTATCCGAAAACCTGAATCGCTCTTATTGCAATGCATGCACAAGCTAGATGGATCATCCCAAGATAGTTTTCTTTATATTTCTCCCAACGAACTAACAATCGTCGAAATCGATTCATCCATGAGTGTGTCCGTTCTACAACCCATCGTCTTGCCCTGTAATTGGGAATGTCATGAATGATCTGTTTGTGCTCATCACGGAAGGGAATATGTCCGACATATCCCCATGCCTTTACAAGCTCTCGCACCTCATCATAGTCATACCCTTTATCTAAACAAAGGTTGCGTACTTCCGTGTCTGAGGGAATCATCCGTTGAGCTTCTAAGGTCAGTTTAGTTAGCTTCATATCATGGCGATTCCCTCCCTCGATCGCCACTGCCAGGGGGATGCCTTTACCATCGGTTAAAACACTCCGCTTGGTGCCAGACTTCGCTCGGTCTGTGGGATTGGCTCCCGTTGCCTCTCCGCCTAGAGGCGCTTTGACCATTGCTCCATCCATCGACATCCAATCCCAATCAATCCCCACTTTTCGGGCATACTCTTCCAGTCCTAATTCCCACATTCGCTCAAATACACCCTGACCTGCCCACTCCTGATATCGATCATGAACGGTACTCGATGCCCCTAAACTTCGAGGTAACGCTTTCCATTGACACCCAGTTCGTAGGACATAGAAAATCGCATCTAGGGCTTGACGATTGTCCATTCTCGGTCGCCCTCCTTTCGGCTTAGGTGGCTCTAACGGAATGGCCCAACTGATCCGTTGCCAAACCTCATCAGAGATGCGGTAGGAGGGGGGAATCTCTGTAAAGTCCATCACGCATCAAGCCCTGAAATAGCCACTCTGTATACATTCTAGCGAAATTTAGTTTTCGGATAGGCTCTTATTGAGCGATCGAAGCCTATCAATGCGTAAACGAACGTTTTTGCAAGGAAAATGATATGACTGAGCTGACTAATGCCCTGCGCCAGTTTAGTCAAGATTTTGTGACGATCAAGTCAGTACTGATGGCTGCATCGCTAGGTTAGACCCAACTCTAATACAATTTACTTGATTGATCATTCAATAATGTGTATGGTGATTAAGTACATCAATTAACTTCTGAGTTCAATTGTCTTGTGGTTCGGCAAAGAGAGTTCGATATAGATGAGGTTTTGGCGATCGCCATGAACCTATTCTGGCAGCGTGGCTATGGCAACACCTCCATGAAAGATGTGGTGCAAGCCACGGGAGTGCAGCCTGGAAGTCTGTATGGTGCCTTTGGCGATAAAGAAAAGCTGTTTCAGCTGGCACTTCGCAAATATACTCAAGATTTTTTTCGTGCTTCCATGCCACGCCACAGCCCACCGTTAGAGTGCATTAAGCAGTGGTTTGAGCATTTGGCTGAAGCCATGACCAACGACCCAAAACAAAAAGGGTGTTTGATCATCAACACGGCAATGGAGCGGGAAGTTCACTCACCTGGCACGATCGCCATTATCGAAGATCGACTAGACGAAATTGAGTCATTCTTTCGCCAAAATCTGAATCAAGCTAAACTCGATGGGAATTTGCCAAAATCTTTTGATGTAGATGTGACTGCAAAAGCCCTGCTGGGTTCTGTGGTAGGTATGTTGGCGGTAGCGCGAATGCGCCGTGATACTCAGACGCTCAACAGCATTGTTACAGGAGCAATCGCCCTACTTAGGTCATGTTAGTTCATGAGTTCAGACATAGGTTTTGACGCTTAGATTCTGAGTCTTTTGAACGATCCTTCAAGAATTGATACTGAAATTACCGTAGACAGCAACGTGCCTGCGTTATTTTTTATATGCATAAACCTTTGTGAGTACGTGCTTTAAGGGCCATTTCCTCACCTCGCCTCAAGTAATTTTGAGATGGGTCTTGACAAGCAAATTTCTCTGACGCTATCTTGAACGAGTATTCAATTTTAATGAATGCTCAAGAAAAATTACCTGCCTCCAAATAACACTCATGAGTGAACTGATTTTGTATGGATTCCCAGTTAGCCCTTATGTGCGATCGGCGCGCATTGCTTTGATTGAGAAAGGGGCTGATTATCACTACAACGAAATTGGGCTTGACCATCTTGCCACTGACGAATACGTCAGGCTCAATCCCTTTCGCAAGATGCCTGTCTTGCAACAAGAAAATTTTGTGCTTTACGAAACCCCGGCAATCTTGGGCTACATTGACGAGGCGTTTGACGGAGCTTCTTTGCAGCCTGCTGACCCCAAAGCACGAGCGCAAATGCGGAAGTGGATTGGCATTTCCAGCAGCTATCTCTATCCAGTCGGGGTCATGCAACTTTTCCTGCAACGGATTATGTTTCCAATTATGGGCAATGAACCGGATGAAACGCTTGTGGAACACTCAGCGAACGCGATCGCACAATATCTGGATGTCATTGAGCAGGAGCTTGTAGATACATTTCTCATTGGCAATGCATTGAGTTTGGCAGACATCATCACTGGGGCGATGATCGATTACGTCAACATGACGAAAGAAGGATCGGCGTTGATTCATGCACGACCCAAAACTGCGGCGTGGCTAAGTCACTTGAGTCAGCGAGAGAGCTTTAAACAAAGCTTGGCGGGTCTGCTCGAAGGCAAGAAACAACGTTAAACAACATTGGCGTTAGAGGGAACTTAAACTCAATGCAATATCGCTTGCTAGGACGTGCTGGGCTTTACGTCTCCGAAATTTGTCTCGGCACGATGACCTTTGGTGGCGATGGATTTTGGAAAGTGGTTGGGGATCTGGGTGTTGAAGCCGCTGCTGAACAAATCAAACTGGCGTTTGACAGGGGTGTGAATTTCATTGACACTGCCAATATCTATTCCAATGGGCAGTCTGAAGAGATTGTAGGTGAAGTGTTACATCGGCTCTCGTTGCCTCGCGAGGAGTTGGTGATTGCCACGAAAGTCCGCGAACGCTTGGGTTCTGCTCCCAATCAGGTGGGCTTAACACGGCACCACATTCTGCACGCACTCGATCGCAGCCTACAACGACTGAAGCTCGACTATGTCGATCTGTATCAGGTGCATGGCTTCGATCCAGTCATCCCGTTGGAAGAAACGCTCAGCGCGCTCGATGATGCCATTACCGCTGGTAAAGTACGCTATGTCGGTTTGTGCAACTTCTCGGCGTGGCAAATTATGAAGGCGCTGGCGATCGCTGAGAAACATCAGTGGCATCGCTTTGAATCGGTGCAAGCCTACTATTCGTTGGCGGGTCGTGATCTAGAGCGCGAGATCATGCCGCTGGCTCAAGATCAGCAGTTGAGTATTTTACCCTGGAGTCCGTTGGCAGGTGGGCTACTGAGCGGTAAGTTTGAACGAGAGAAAGATTATCCTGCGGGTGCAAGACGCAGCACATTTGACTTTCCGCCCGTTGATTTGGAACGAACATTCAAGATTATTGAGGTGTTGAAGCCGATTTCTCAGAGCCACAGTTGCTCCGTAGCGCGTATTGCCCTGGCATGGCTCCTCAGCCGTAAAGAGGTGACGAGCGTAATCATTGGTGCCAAATCTGTAGAGCAGTTGCAAGATAACTTGCTGGCGACTGACTTAGCGCTTGCAGCAGATGAACTCTCTGCCATTGATGCGGCGAGTCAGCTACCCGTCGAGTATCCTCAATGGATGCTGGAGTTTCAAACGAAAGAGCGAGCGCCAAGGGGAAGTCGCTTTGGTTCATGATTTTGTGATGCCACTTCCCTGTACAGGAGTTTTGCCATCAGCCAACCTCAGCTTTACGGCTAAGCCTTTAGCCGCTACGTTCGAGCGCACTACCTCATGCCTGTCGCCAGCCAGTTTTGATTGATCCATTATTGCCTAAAGGCACTGAAACCTATGAGCTTGAACACATTAGAAAACCAGCATGTTGTGATTGTTGGTGGCAGCAGCGGCATTGGACTGGCAACCGGACATCTTGTCAGGCAGCTGGGCGCAGCCGTAACCCTGATTAGCCGGGATGCCGAAAAACTACATCAGGCTGCCAAGCAACTGGATGGGGTGCAGACTGCGATCGCTGACTTTGCCGATGAAACCGCCATTAGTGCAGCCTTTGCAGACCTGCCACCGATTGATCATGTGTACGTAGCAGCGGGGAGCTTTGTGGGGGGCAATATCCTAGAAGGCAACATGGCTGATTTCCGGCAGGCGATCGATACCCGCGTCTGGGGATCGGTGCATGTGGTGCGGGCAGCAGTACCCAAAATGAATGGCACTGGATCGTTGACGTTCACAGGGGGGCTATCTACCGATCGCCCAGTCGCAGGGGCTTGGGCAACGGCTGTTGCGACTGCCGCTGCTGAACAGTTAGCACGAGCATTGGCACTTGAATTAGCTCCTATCCGAGTCAACGCAGTTTCTCCGGGCTGGACTGATACCCCTATGTGGGATGATATTTTTGGCGAGGAAAAGCAGAATGTATTTAGTAGGGTCGCCACTCAAGTTCTATCTAAGCGCCTCTCCACAGCAGCAGAAGTTGCCCAAGCAGTAATTTTTCTGATGAACAGTAGAACAGTTACAGGGGAGGTGATTCATGTTGACAGCGGACATCGCCTCGTTTGATTCCTGAGTTCCCATTCACTCTAATCAGTTTGTCGTGAGGTCTAACGACCCCAATCACCGGACATAGATAACCTTTGCAACTCACCGATCGCTTGACTTTGTTCCGGTGCATTGGGATTGCTGGGCTGTGATCGCTGCACTCGGCAACCTCAAACTGCTACCAGCTTTTCGCATAACGCGCCAAGAACGTCTCCACAGCATTGATAATGACATTCTCAATCTCACTTTCACCAATTTCCAAATTCATAATTAAAAATCGAGGCCAAAAGATAATGTCATTGATCATGCCAAGAAATTGACGGCTTGCCAATGGAATGTCTGCGATAACTAGCTTATCAAGAACAACTTGTGTCTCTAGATAGGCATGAAGACGTTTGAGGAATGGCTCCTTACCTCGGTGGTAAAGCTCAGTGCCTAGCTCCGGAAAACGAGAAGCCTCTGCAATAATGACCCGGAACAGTGGCTGAATATTAGGACTCATCAATAGTTGAGCATACTCTTGACCAATTTGTATTAATGCTGCTTGTGGAGACAAGCTTGATGACACAGGCGTAGAACTGATGTGGTCTGTTCTCCAGACCTGCGCCGTAATACCGCCGAATAGGTCTGCTTTGCTTGAGAAGTGTTTATACAGGGTTGCCGTAGAAACTTCAGCTTTTTGGGCGACGTAATCTATTGTTGTGCGGTCGTAGCCGAATTCCAGAAAAGCCGTGAGAGCAGCATTCAAAATTGCCTCTTGCTTTTGGCGGCTCACTTCAGCCCGATACTGTTCAAGTCCCATAGTAAAACGACCGTTTTATTTTTGTCTATGATTGCTCTAAACTTTTCCAATACTACGTTGGTCTAAACTCGTTGTATAGTAAAATGAGTGTTTCACTTTACCTAGCAAGACATAACTTTATGTATCGAAAACTACTAGCCCTGAGCTTGTCCGCTTTGACGATGACTCCTGGAATTGCAATCGCCCAAACGCTCGATCGCGCTGCGCCAATAAACTTTCAAGGACGCTATTTAGTTTCAATTTCAGATGCCGATATGCTGGCATCCGCCTATGTAGACGGTCGTTTGGGTCCGCGAGAAGGCGAAGATGCGCTGAGCGTCATTCCATTAGGTGGGCACGTTCGAGATTTACGCGCCTATGAAACAGAAGCGACGAATTCCGTTGCGGGGCCACCCGTTGCAGTTGCCGTGACACCCGATGGTCGCTACGCGCTGGTGGTGGAAACGTTTAGACCCCGACCAGAGGGCGATTGGCAAAACCAACGGTTTTCAGATCTTCAGCAGGGCGATCGCCTTTCGGTCTTTGATTTGAGCAATCCGACTCGCCCGACGCGAGTGCAGGAAGTGGCGCTGGGGGAGCGTCCTACGTCTGTCAGCATCAACCGAGAGGGTTCCTTGATCGCGGTAACTTTTCATCCAAACGGTGCAGGAACAGAAACGCCATTGGCGCTCATCCCATTTCAGGCTGGGCAGTTAGGACAACCGACCTTTCCTGAAGTGGCAAGCGTGTCGAGTGGAGAGGAGTTGATTCATGCGGAGTGGCACCCGACTCAAGACCTGTTAGCCCTAGTCAATTCGACCGCTGCGGAGGTGTCCTTTGCCCGCTTGACGAGCCAGGGCACTCTTGCATCTTGGGGAAATGTAGTGGAAGTCGAGAAAGCCCCTTTCATTGCGCGGTTTACGCCAGATGGTCGTCATATGATCGTCAACGGTCTGTATTGGGGAGCAGATGTGGAAGGGCGATGGAATGAAGCGCCACGCGGCAGTTTGCTGAGCATTCGGCTGGAAGCAGGCACTCAGGCAGATGATTCTCCGCGCCATGCACTGGTGTCACGGGCAACGACGGGCGTGAGTCCAGAAGGCTTCGCGATCAGTCCAAACGGTCGCTATGTAGTGACGACGAATTTGGAGCGCAGCTTTTTACCGTATGACGACGAGCGCATTACATGGTTCTCATCGCTGAGTTTAATTACGCTCGATCCACAGACAGGTCAGCTAAACCATGTTGCCGATTATCCCTATGACGGTATTTTGCCTGAAGCTGCTGCCTTTGACGCTTCGAGCCAGTATCTCGCAGTGACAAACTATGACCATTTTGACGATCGCATTCAAGGTGGATCGATTGATTTCTGGCGCATTGCTGCCGACCCGCTCAACCCACAGCCAGTACTTGTACAAACTCGCTATGCTGTCCCGGTGACACGGGGCGCACACTCACTTGTTCTTGTGCCGTAGAAATCACCATGAAGCTCACAACATGGATTTCCGGACTGCTGCTGTTTGTCGTGTCCATTGGTGTGGCGATCGCCTTCTCTCATTTCACCACTTCCTATTCGCCACTTGCCGCCGATGGAGGTTATTCTCGAACGCTATCAGCGGCAGCAGCGGCAGTTAAATTTCCAAGCAACTACAGACAGCAATTTGTGCATTATGCGACGGTTGACTGTCCAAATAGCGGCGTGGTCAGACAGATGTACATCGATCGCCCATCGCTGGAAAGACTGAAAGCCAGTGAAGCAGTTTCCAACGGAGCGGTAATCGTGATGGAAACTTACTCTGTAAGAAGAGGTGATGGCAATCGCTTGGTTCCGACTCAACTCAACAACCTGTTTGTTCGAGAGAAGCGGCAGGGATGGAATATTAGCAATAGCGGCGAATGGCAGTCTGCCTGGTACAGTCCTTCGGGTTCGCTGGTTTCTGACCACCAAAATTCCTGTATTGGCTGTCATATCCAAGTGCGCGATCGAGATTACCTGTTTACACTGCCTGCTTTGCAGATGGCTGTAAGAACTGGGCAAACCCAATATCAGCAGACTGAGTTTGGAACTTCTGTTTGTCGATAGAAATTCTTCAGGCACTCAGTACCAACAAGTGATCTCGGGATTGCGTTGAACTCAGCGGAGTGGGTGACTGCTCCGCTGAGTTCAACGCAATCCCAACAATAGTTGGCTGAGAACGTGAATACCCATTAGGATAAGGTCTGAACACAGCGAAATCCAATGTGGCGATGTCCGCGATCTGGTGCGCGTGAAAATCCGGTGCGAAAGTAAGCAGTTAACTCGTCCGGGGCAGAATTAAAGACGTGATCTCCGCCACGAGTCACCCGCTCACCCACGCTATCACGCTGTTCACGCCCATCATCCGAGTTGTAAGGATAGGGTTGATACAAAGTACTGGTCCACTCAGCGACATTCCCCGCCAGCTCATGAACACCGTCTGGGGTTGAACCTAAAGGATGGGTTCCGATGGGTTCTGTCTCGCCAGAACTCCGACTATATACTGCTCGATCAGGGGTTGGTGGTTCATTTCCCCAGGGGTAGATGCGTCCTTCCAAACCCCGTGCGGCGGCTTCCCATTCAACCTCGGTTGGAAGTCTTGCTCCACGCCATACGCAAAACTCATTTGCCCCATGCCAGGTGGTTTCTGTAACGGGATGGTTTTCGTAGCTTGATTGAGGAACAAATTGCCCATTTTGAATGGCAATGCGAGTATGTTCATCATCCAAGGCAATAAGGGGTTGTTGACTACCTTCTTCCGATCCTTCAATCAACAGGGGAATCGCCTCTTCTGGCAAATCACTGGAGCGGATTTCTCCAGATGCAGCATCCTGGAGGAGTTGGATATTTAGCGAGTTAAGAAACTCGGCGTATTGAACATTGGTCACTTCATAGCGATCGATCTGGAAGGCACTGAGGGAGGTTTGATGAACGGGTTGGGTATCTTCAGTCTCGTCTGAACCAATGGTGTAATTCCCGGCGGGAACGAGAACTATTGACCGATCTTGCACAGTGTCGGTGGGAGTAGCAACGATCGTCTCCTGGTTTGGTGAAGATACAACCGTTGGCGGAGGTTGCACGCTTGTTTCACAGCCAATGATCAGGGATGCGATCAGTGTGATTGCTGTGATGAACGACATATAGCGTTGCGGTTTGCGAGGCGATCGCAATTTAGAGACTATACTATTCATTGCTCTTGGTGTCCGCTGGTTGAATAGTTTGAGGCGTTGTTGTCCGAACATGTAAATTTTGTAAGGACGTTTTGCAGAAGGACTCTAAGTGGTTAGATAAAAACAATTACAAGTATTTATATGCATAACCGATATCCCACACCTCGAACGGTTTCAATGCGCTCGTCCCCTAACTTTTTCCGCAGATGCCCGACATAGACGTTGACAATATTGGTGCCGGGGTCGTAGTCATAACCCCAGATGCGATCGAGGATCTGTTCTCGCGTCAACACCTGCATCGGATGACGGAGAAAAAACTCTGCAAGTAAAAATTCTCGTGCTGAGAGTTCGATAGGGCGATCGCCCACCCATGCCTGACGGGTTAACAAATTCAGGGTAATGTTGCCGACTTGCAAAGATATATGGGGTTGAGTGCGGGGCAGGTGGTTGCGGAGTTGAACCCGAATCCGGGCGAGCAATTCTTCAAAGCTGAAGGGCTTGGTGATGTAGTCATCTGCGCCCTTTTCCAATCCGGCAACTGTATGTTCAACGCCATCTCGTGCGGTAAGAACGACGATTGGAATCGTGTACCCCTGTCCTCGGAGGGCTTTGAGGACAGTCAGCCCATCTTGATCTGGCAGTCCTAAATCGAGAATCACCAGATGAAAATCTCCGCTGTGGCTGATTTGCAGTGCCTCGCGTCCCGTGTTAACGGCGATGGTCGTGAAGCCGTGCGCCTGTAGCCCGGACTCCAAAAAGTCGATGATGCGGAGGTTGTCTTCGATGATCAAAATCCGATTCATAGATAGCCCTGTCGGAAATCGCCTCAAGCGGTATGACAATGGTAAACGTAGCACCCTGACCTAGACGACTGGAGAGTTCAACCCCTCCACCATGTGCCTGGGCGATCGCTTCCACAATGGCCAGCCCCAACCCATGATTTTCACCCTGGGTTTCGCCCAGATTTTCGTGATTAGTGGCGCGGGCAAAGCGTTCAAAAACCCTAGCCTGATCATCGGGAGCAATGCCCTCTCCCGTATCTCTCACCCACAGGTAGGCATAGTTTTCGCGTACTGATGATCCCAGGGCGATTGTGTCACCCGATTGGGTATGGCGAATGGCATTTTGCACCAGATTTAACACTGCCTGGGTGATGCGCTGGCGATCGACCCGGATCGGACTCAACCCCTTTGATTCCAGCTTCCACTGCCGATTTGCCATCGAGCAAGCTTTCAGATATAGCTCTTCCGTCAACCAGTCCAGCTCTTCCAATTTCAGGGTAAGAAAGTCTGGGCGTTCGGCTTTGGCTAACAGCAACAAATCATTCACCAACCGATTCATCCGATCGAGTTCGTCGATCGCCAAGGCAATGGTCTGCTCCTGTTGTTCTGGGCGATATTTTAGGGTTTCCAGATAGCCACGAATCACCGTAATTGGCGTTCGCAACTCGTGACCGGCATCCTTCAAAAACTCCTGCTGGCTCTCAAAGGCGATTTGCAACCGATCCAGCATTTCATTAAATGTGGTCGTCAGGTTAGCAATCTCATCGGTCCCCTCTACAACAATGCGCTGCTTCATATCAGATTCCGTGATCGATTGCGCGGTTTGGGTCAACAATCGCAGGGGAGCCAGCACTCGTCCTGCGGTTGTCCAGGCGATCGCCGCTGCCACTGCCATGACGCCTAACGTGGCTGGAATAATCAGCAACACCGCTCCATCTACCACTTGATACGCACGATTAGTACAGTCTATAGGAACGGTTACATCGGCACGCTGCTGATACACAATCTGTTGCTCCCCCCCCATCTGGCGAGACTTGTCCTCCCGATATTGATCCCGAATCTGCTCATAGAGGATGTGATGGGTTGCCAGGATGGATGCTACGCTGGAAAAGGCGGTCAGCAAAAAGTACCAGACAAAAATTCGAGGACGGGTGCTGTTGAACCATTGCCGCCACTGCTTAAAAGTGGTTACAGATATCATGACAACTTCCTGAACTGGCGTGATCGCGAGATTTCTAACAATCTCAGAAATTGGGCTGCTTCTGGTTGCATGAATGAACCCTCTGTATGGTCACAGAACCCTAATTTTTCGCTTGGTTTTCTAGCTGCCTGAGTCATCTGCTAAGGCCGATCTCCCATATGTTATCTGATAGAGCGAGGTGTGAGTTAAGCCATGAGCAATCTCGCTTCTGATCCGGTTAACTGAACGGTACTTTTTTCAATGCCTGGATACTGCGTCGCCAGAGCGATCGCACATATTTTTGTTGGTCGATCGCATGCAGCACAATAAATCCTAAAAACGTATAAGCCATCCAGAAGTGTAAACTTCGCGCTAGCTCCACAACCGCCGCATTTTCAGGAAAAATATCTGGCAACGTCAACCAGAAAAAAGGGACATTGCCACTTTGGTAAGAATTTGATAGGAAAAATCCACTCAGGGGTACTGCCAGCATGAATACATAAATTGCAGTGTGTAACAGAAATGTGCGAATCCATTCGCCTGTCAATTTGGGTGAGCGACGGGTATATTTTCGCCACCAAACTCGCTGCAAAATAAAAATTCGCCAGGTCAATAAGGCCATCGTCAACGCTCCAATTGATTTGTGCAGAGTGTAAGCGTTGCCCTGCAAGGCTCCTGTATCTTCTGGCATCCGCACCATCCAAACGCCCCCGACAAACAACAGCAAATAACAGCCTGCCATCCACCAATGCATCGACCACAAATGCTTGAAGACTGAATTCAATCTGGATTGGGGTTTGGTAGCTTGAGCAGTCGGGGTTTGCGAACCTGATTGAGAACTCATCGAATGCCTCCTTAAGCTTAGCTAACCCTAATGGCGTTTGCGTTCTATCGCCTAATATCCAGGAGCTTCATAAATTTAAAGTAAACTATTGATAAAATTTTTTTTATGTTTCTGTCCATCTAGAAAAAAGAAATACTCGCCTAGGTTTTGCCTGGGCGAGTATTCAATCCTCATTGAGAGATGTAGTATGAGAGTGAGATAATTCTCGGAACTATCCAAACAGATGACGCAGATTTTTCTGCCCAATCTAGTAGAGCTAAAGATAGCTCATCAACCAAAAAAAGCTAGCTCCATTAATCTCCATTCATGTCACTTAGAAAGCGCCTAACTGATCGAATATACGCTGCATCGTTCAGATGTTCTGACGATAGCCGATTTTGCTGCACAGCAGCCTGGATGATGTCTTCGGCTGTAATTTTTCCTGACTCTGCTGCTGCATGGAGTCCACTAAAACTCGAGATTCCTTGCTCTTGGAAATAGCCATTGCGGGCTAAATTGAATAAATTGAATGGGGTTGTGTCAACACTCTGCGCTTGGGCAATAGTAGCACCAGCCATTAAAATAGTCAAAACGGACAAACTACTGACAAGAATGCGTTTCATAGATAACCTCTTCACTGAATTAATTGCCTCAATTGGCTTGACAATATTCAGTTTCGTTAGCTTTCGTAAATTATCTGTAAACCAATAGTGAAATCTTTTTTACTGAAGGCATTAGGAAGTCTGTGTGGCTATGTACTTGCATAGACATTTGCAGCGATCGCTATGGTCTCCAGAAGCACATCAGTAAAACTAATCAGCTTACGTGCCGCTTTACTCCAAGCTTTGGCAGGTGACCTCAATAGGCTTCCTAACCAAGCTCTTAAGCAGTCCAACGACCAAGTTCACTGGACACAGGCTTGAACATTCAGCCGAGAAATTTGCGGCGTTCCGGTGCAACAACTTGTTATGCTATCAGCACAGTAAACGTCACGCACTTTCTCAAGAAGTCGGTTTCTCTTCAACTTTTCATGGATTCTTGCGGAGCCGAGAAAACCACCTGTACTAGCGTTGATGATGTAGAGTTGGGCTGCGCTTTGTTATTGCGGTGTTTCACTCCCCAGATGCCTGTTGGTTTATTATTTTGAACATTTGGCTCGGAGCTATTTTAGATGCTATTTGTAAAACTCGGGCTAATCCGATGGCAATTTCATAATTGTCTTTTCTGATGGCTTGCAGAGTTTTTTTAGCAACCTGTTCGGGCAGAATTCCTTTTGGCTGGCTGCTTTTCGCTCCCACTTTTTCGTGTAATTCGGTTTCAACCAGCGGCGGGGCAACATCGAAAACCTTAACGTTCGTTTCTTTGAGCTGATAACGAAGCGACTTGCTGAAAGACTGCATCGCGGCTTTCGTCGCGCAATAAATGGGCATTACCGCAATCGGCACAAATCCAAGTCCAGACGAAACGTTGATAACTGCAGCCTCTCTTTGTTTCAGTAACTGCGGCAATAATAAAAACGTCAGATGGATTGGCGCAGTCAAATTTGTTTCGATTTCATTCTCGTTTAGAAAATCATCGGCAAGGCTTGAGTTTTTTACTCGGAACTCACGCTCTATTCCGGCATTATTAACTAAAATGTTTAGATTCGAAAAATTCCCGATCGTCCACTCAACTAGACTATTGCGTTGGTCAACATTGTTTAAGTCGGCAACGCGAATTTGTAATTTGGGAAGTTTCTGCTTTGCCGCTAGTAATGCCTCTGCGCGCCTTCCGCAAATTATCACATTGTTGTTTGCTGCTAAAAACTGTTCGGCAAGAGCAAACCCAATTCCTGTTGAGCCGCCGGTGACTAAAATCGTGTTGTTTTCAATGTTCATCTTGAGGTTAAGATCATGCTTGAATTATACGATAATTAAACATGGCTCAATACCTGTTCCAGGGAGATGAGCTATGGGGAAAAGCTGAAAAGTCTGAACCAGATCCGTTCCAGCGTCTTTTGACCTCCGAAGCTGCTTTTTCTAGCTGCATTTTGGGTGTCCTTCGTCAGAATTACATCTTTACGTTACTGTAGACTTCCACTTACTGTTTGGGAAGTACTTACTTTTTTGTAAGCAACTTGTAAGTCTATGCGATGGAGAGAACAGATACATGACAGCAACGCAACCGGAGGGCGCCGTAATTTGTACAAACTGCGCTTGAAATTATCGGTGATAGAAAGTTATTTCTCAACTCGCAGCGCCCCACCACTTCCCAAATAGACAACGGAGAAAAGTTCAAAACATTGAACTTTTTGCGAACGATGGAAGAGATGTAATCTTACACTGCTTGCTGTAGATAACGCACCACCCAAGTTCCCAGTACTTGTTTCAGTCCATAAATAAGGGTACGATCGCTTTCTGTCCAGTCCCTCGGTGTTTCAAACACACAGGGTTCCAAAACACCATAAAACTCCCCCTCATAATAGATAGGAGCATGAACTAAGGCGCGATGTCTAAATACCGATCGCTCAAGGTTGATGTCCAATGTTCCTGGTGGGGCGGTCTCAATATCCTTAATAAAGTGAGCCTCTGAAGACCGATAGGCTGACAACGTCAATGGATCGTTTGCATTCAGGTTTGAAGGCTCTTGACTCCAATCAGATTGAACCATCGTCGGCCAGCGAGAGTCTCGACTGTGGCCGTGAGTAATGCGGGTTCGCTGTCGTTGTGGGTCGCGGATAAACAAGAAGCAGCGATCGCACCGGAGTTCATCTACCACAGCAGACATCAAAGCCATAAAGACAGTGTCTGGATTTTGATTTTCCTGAAATAGAGCGGCTATGGAATCGGGTAAGCCTGTGGCAGATAAACTCTCTGAGACCCTTAATGTATTTGAAGATTGCTTCTCATGCGATGACGCTAAAGGTGCTTCGGCCAACGATCTCGTTCGAGTGCATCCCCCGATGATTAAACTGCTCATAAAACCACCCAACAAACTCAGGGTTTCACGACGAGACCAACTCACCTGCTTTTGATTCATACTTACCTAAAGAGAATGCTACTTCACTTGGATAGAGCCAATTTGTTCAATTTCAAACTGTTGGAAAAAGTCTGTAGTGTCAGGCTCATAAACATGAAGTTGCCCCTTGATAACATAAATGTTGCTATTTCGAATCGTTCCTGTGCTGGGATAGTCGTCATCAGAAGCATAATTAGGTTCCTAACATGCACCGCTCCTGCACAAGTTAGGGGTTTGAAAAAGTGAAATTAACTAGCCCCTTCTACGCCTTCTACATACCAGTCAATTGAGTTGATGCGAGGATCTCTGGGGTTATATGCCTCCTCCGCTGAAATCACAATATTTCCCTTGTTGTCTTTGAGTTCTCCTTTAAAAATCGTTCGCTTTCCAGAAAGCAATTGTTGCTTCGCTGCGTCCACAGCTGCCTTAGCTTCAGGACTAACGGCAGCACCATAGCCTGAAATTTTGGAAAACTCCTCTTTGAGCCCACCTGCAAGTACTTGTGGCACCCCACCATTCATCAATGTTTTACCGTTCTGAAACATCTCAGCATAGTTTTTGTAGATTTGCCCCCAATTCCATTCAACTCCTGTGAGAAATCCTTTAGGTGCAATGCTTTGCTCATTGACGTGATAGCCACAACTATAAACTCCGCGCTGCTCAGCCGTTGTAATGATAGCTTTCGGGCTATCTACCCGCGTGATAATGACATCGGCTTGTTGATCGATCAAACTATTGGTCGCTTCTACCTCTTTGATGGGTAGCGACCAATCTCCTGTAACAATAGCTTGAACGATGATATTCGGGTTTACACTTTTCGCACCCAATGTAAAGCTATTGACTTCTTGTAAGACAACAGGAATGGGTTTGGGGATGACGAACCCTAGCTTTCCAGTCTTAGACATAGATGCTGCTACGATACCAGTCAGGTAAGCAGGCTCCATCAAAGCACTAAAGTATGAGCCAATATTTTTGGGGTTGGATGGGTCAAGTGGATGGTTGGGATGGAGAAACTGCACGTCGGGATATTCTTGGGCAAGCTTCAAACTATGAGGGTCGAAATAACCCCAGGACGTTGGGAAGATGACTTTGGCTCCGTTCTGCTCGATCATATTTCGTATCGTCTCTTGCACAGCCGTTGTTTCAGGAATGCTAGCCTCCTCAACCAGCTTGATCCAGGGAAATGCACTAGCCATGCTGGCAGCTGCGGCTGCGTGAGCCTGGTTATACCCAAAGTCATCTTTAGGTCCGACGTAGATAAACCCAATGGTTATTGGCTCATTGCTTGAAGCCGTTGGGCTAGCAGATTCGCCAGAGGAGGGTGATGAGTTGGTGCATCCTGTCCAAAGTTGGGAGGTTATGCCAAAGGCTCCGAATGAGAGTAACCCGCGAATGACCGTTCGTCGAGGTAGAGTGAGGCGACCAGCTTGACCTAGGATTTTAATTCCCTAAAACTCAGCAACACTGTAAAAAAACAATCTCTTCAAGCTGGACGGAGATCGCCGGGGGCTGCGCTAGGGTCCATGTTTTCGTAGCTGAAGTAGCGATCGGGAATGCCGTTGTAAATGATGTAGTCATCAAATACATGAATTCCTGGCCGACCGTTTACATAAGCGATCGCATCTCGCACAGAATGCAGTTGCTCCACGCTCATCTGTAACGGACGTTCGTAGGGTTGGTAATTGGTGCGAATCAGATAGTCTAAGCGAGGGTAGATCGACATCTCCACATGACACCCCAACAGGTACGTCACCGGGTGAGTATCAGTAAACGCAATCATCCGTTCAATGCTGCCGCAAAATTCATCCCAATCACGAATGTAGAGACGACCGGGGTAGAGCAAGTCTCCGGTGAAGAGGAGTTGGGTGTAGGGGTCGTAGATGGAAACTTCAGCATCTTCATGCCCAGGGCTTGCCATGACGTGTAGTACTCGCCCACCCAAATCAAACGGCACAACATCCTTGGGCCAGTCTTGAAATTTATAAAACTCACGGGTAGCCGCTAAACTGTGTCCTACCATCTCTGTATTGGGGCGATCGTCAAATTGCGGATCTCCTTCAAAGTGATCCCGATGTAGATGCGTATGAGCAACCACGAGTGAGTAGGATGGACGGGGATTTTTATCCAACCATTGTTCAATCAATGCATCGACGGTTTGACGCAACGGAAAGAAATCTGGCGATCGCGTTGCACCCGTGTCAAGCAAAATGGCGCGATCGTTGCCAAACAGAAGAAACATAAACGGGGCTTCATAGTGCACCGCCATATTTTGCCGCAGGATGTAGGTGTGCTCGTTGTAAGCATGAATCTGGATGTCGGGATCGGTATTGTGTTTTGGTGAGATAGAGCCATGAATCCACTGCACATCCAGATTGCCGGACGCAGGAGCCTCTGGAGTGAAATCAATCGTGATGGGTGAATAGGACGTTAAGGGGGTCAAAATAGTCTCCTACTTGCTATTGGAAGCGATCATCCATAAAAACTGTTCACAAACTATACAGGTTGTAAGTCTAGCGTTGGGTAGTCAATGTAACCTCGCGCATCACCCCCTTCAAACGTGGAGCGATCGTAGGGATTTAGTGGAGCATTGAGTTCAATGCGAGCAGGTAGATCAGGATTGGAGATAAATAGTCTGCCAAACGCGACTAAATCGGTATCACCATCGGCGATCGCAGCATGTCCCAGTTCCGGATCATATCCCCCGGCAGAGATGATGATGCCTTTGTAAATAGACCGGAAATAGCGAACCGTCAGTTCTGCCAGATTTGGATCAGCATCCTCTTCATCGGCACGGGGTTCGACTAGATGCAAATACGCCAGATTGACGCGATCAAGGACACCCGCTACGTGAGTAAATAATGCTCTGGGATCAGAATCCGACATGCTGTTGAAGGTGCCTGCAGGAGAAAGACGAACGCCAACGCGGTTGGCACCCCAAACATCAATGACGGCTTCAGTAACCTCTAATAGCAGGCGGGTGCGGTTTTCCATTGATCCACCATAGGCATCGGTGCGGCGGTTGGTGCCATCGCGGAGGAATTGATCGAGTAGATATCCATTGGCGCTGTGAATTTCAACCCCATCAAATCCAGCAGCTAGAGCATTCGCTGCTCCTTGGCGATAGTCTTCGACAACGCCAGAAATCTCCTCTAGTTTCAGCGATCGCGGAGTTTCATACCCTGCGGCTGCGATTGCACTGGGAGCGATGGGCAATGCACCGCTGGGTTGGAACGATCGCTCAGAAATCCGCCCTACATGCCAGAGTTGCAGGAAGATCCGCCCGTTCTTTTCATGCACGGCATCAGTCACTAGCCGCCATCCGTCCACCTGCTCTGGCGAGTGAATTCCTGGAGTATTGGGATAGCCCTGTCCCTGCTGGGAAACCTGAGTGGCTTCACTAATAATCAGCCCAGCGGATGCTCGTTGAGCATAGTATGTAGCATTCATAGGCACGGGTCTATTTCCAGCTCCCGCCCGACAGCGGGTTAGGGGAGCCATCACAATGCGGTTGGGTAAAGTATACGAACCGACTTGCACGGGTGAAAGCAAATTGAGGGTTGTGGTCATACCGTAAAGATCCCCAAAATAGTCAGGACAGAACTATAAATTGCAAGCGATGAGTTGTAAGCAATAAGTTGCAAGGACTTGAATCACTACGAGAGACACTTGAAGGTGAAAAATACTTGTCGTATCACCTCAACTAGAAATTTCAGTCTTTATCTAGCTAGACAATAGGAAAAAAGATTACTAAAGTAAAGTAGAAACGAAAAAGTAACTAAGGTTCTACAGAGAAATTAAGAAGCTTACATGCCTGAAACTAAATACTGCCCGTTAGCGATTCTACTCAATCAGATCTCAGGACAATGGACGATCTACATTATCTGGATGCTTGACATCAATGGAGCATTGCGATTTGGTGAATTGAGACGAGAAGTAGACGGCATCTCCACAAAAGTTCTAACAGAGCGGTTGAGACTTTTGGAATCAATTGAGCTTGTTCATCGTCACTACGAACCTTCAATTCCGCCCCAAGTCACATATACACTCACGGAGCGCGGTAAAGAATTATCGAGGATCCTCGATCATGTTTACGAACTGGCTGCGCGCTGGTATGGTACTGAACAAGAAACTGCCAGCTAAGTGGCAAATATCGAACTCAGCAATAAAATGGCGATAGTTTAACGACTGATATGAATGAGCAAAAGATTTGGCACAATTTGTAAATCACTGGCGCAATCTATCAAGCTTCTCTAGGGCAAGATGCTACTTTCTAATGACCTGAGATTTGCTGCGTGAGCAGCAGCGATGGGAAGCAGACTCGACGCTTGAGACAGTAGCAAGCTCTAGTTTTGCAAGACTGTGCCAGTCATTTGCTCATTGCGCCAAATCTTTTTCTCATTTACAACACCCGTTTAGGCATGATGGGATTGGTGTATAAACGTTCGTTTACACACCGAATTGTGACGATCGCCCAAGCAAGCCTTTCAGCTTTGCGAAAACGTATTGCAGAAACTGATGGAATGGCAATGAGATTCTGCGAGGCCTTGGACGTTTCATAGCCCTAATCGCAGCGCGACGTATTCCGACTTTGGCAAAGATCGTGCCTCAATCCGATTCCTGCCAAGGTGCTTTTCTAGCCGATCGCTGTTTCTCCTGAGGGCATGTTTTGCCTTCATAGTGACATTGCTCGCCTACTGTCTTATTTGAAGGTTGCCGAGCCTCTAAATTTCTCATGGTTTGAACTCTGGTTTCTAGAAAATCATGATTCTTTTTTGGAGGAAGCTTTCCTTAAGTCAATGAAGCGCCTTCTCACGTTTATCCAAACAACTTTCCAGTAAGTCAGAACATGTAGAAAGATAAAGACCAGGAAGATATAGGACGACCAGAAATGTGAGTCTCTAGTTAGCTCCACCCACCTGTCATCAGAAACAAAAACGGACGGTAGGGGGATGCCCAATAGAGTGGTATCTAGACCAATGAAATTCCGTAGGAAGAAGCCGCTTAGGGGAGCTATCAGCATAAAAAAATACAAGCTACTGTGTAAAATGGTGGCTTTTAGCCAGTTTGGCGTGACCTTAGGCGATCGTCTTGAATACTTATACCTAAGCAACCGTAATAGTAAGAAAATTCTGGCGATTAGCAGCATCAGAAACAGCATCCCGAACGATTGATGAAGGAAGGGGCTTAACCTAGCTAAAAGACCAACTTGACTGAAGTGCGCGACAAAAACACCCGTGAGAAAGAGTAAGAAAATGAAAGCTGCCATAAGCCAATGCAAAATCATTAAAGATTTGAACGCTGTGTTTTGCCGTTTGAGTTTCTCTGTAGCAGTTGTCCTATTCATTAGGCTGACTTCCTCGAAGAGATTGCCTATCATCGTTGTAGAAAATCGTTAAAAATTTGTGAATTAGGAATTAGACTTTTTAAATGAATAAAAGCTGCATAAGATTGGGCTTTCAGGGTTACCTTGGCAGATTCATAGATTTTTAATACTTATGGTGGAAACTTAAGAGGTGACTTGATGAAGTCTAAAAAACGATCCCCATGCCTGTAGCGACCACAGTATTGCTTGTTGAAGATGATGTTAGTTTGCGTGAGACTGTGCAGCTCTATATTGAGCGAGAGGGCTTGACCTGCTTAACCGCCATTAATGGCACAGAGGGCGTAGCTCAGGTACAGTGTTTTCGCCCCGATCTGGTCGTGCTAGATATTGTGTTGCCCGACATTAGCGGATTTCAAGTCTGTCAAGAAGTCCGAGCATTGGGATATTTTGTACCCATTTTGATGCTGACGGCGCGGGCAGAGGAGAGCGATCGCCTCCAAGGATTGGCAATTGGAGCCGATGATTACTTAACCAAACCTTTCAGTGCAAAGGAGTTGGTAGCGCGAGTCAACGCTTTACTGCGGCGGGCCTATAGCTCAGGCTATCGGGAGGTAAGACAAACCTGGGGAATTGCGATCGATCCTAATCAACGTCATGCTTTTCTCAATGGTGACTTGCTAGACCTACGCGGCAAAGAATTTGACTTACTGGCACAGCTCGCCGATCGTCCAGGACGAGCTTATACTCGCGAACAGCTATTGGAACATATCTGGGGACTGGATTTTGCAGGCGATACTCGAGTCGTTGATGTTTACATTCGCAAGCTGCGGGAGAAAATTGAGTTAGATCCCTCTCGTCCAGAGTATATTCAAACCGTGTGGGGCGTTGGCTATCGTTTTCGAGGAAACGAAGGATGAGATTAAGAAGCGTCTCAACCCGGCTGACGTTGACGCTGTTGCTCGTCACTCTGGGCAGTCTCGCTGGATTATGGCTCACATTAGGTACGGCTCTAGAAACGTTTTTTGTTAAAGAAGCGCAGACGACGCTGCGGCAGCAAGCCGATGCCTTAGCAATGCAAATTCCTAGCCATTGGAACAGTTCTCCTGCCGTTCGCCAACTCACCGATCTGACTAGCCAACAGGCGAGAGTGCATGTCACGATTTTCAATGCTTCTACCATAACCCGATTGATGAGTCAGGGAGTAGAAGACGCTGATTTAGTCGAACTTCCCCCAGATTTGATTCCCAAAACCCTTGCCGGAGAACCGCAGGCTGGAAACTTTTGGATTCCCACCGTCGCCAACTATCGCTGGTGGCTCTATAGCACCGCTCCAATTCGTCATCCAGATACAGCTCAAATTGTGGGGGCAGTCTATGTTGCCATGCCCCTACGTCGTCCTAAACGGTTTGCTCAACAGGTGCAGGGATTGGTGATGGGAATGGCGATCGCTGCTACCACTCTTGCCACTGCCACCGGATTGTTAATTTCTCGAACCTTAACCAAACCCTTGAAAGTGCTGCACCATCAGGCACAACGTCTGGAAGCGGGAGATTATCAGGCTCGTTCTGCCCTCAAGGGCAAGGACGAACTGGCGCAATTGAGCTATTCACTTGACCAAATGGCAGCCAAGCTGATGGAAACGCTGTCTGCACTTCAGGCTCAGGAAACCGCTCGTCGTGAGCTAGTTGCCAATGTCTCCCATGATTTACGTACCCCCTTAGCGGCTCTGCGCGTCGAGTTAGAAGCCATTTTAGATGGCGTAGTAACGGGCGAGAAAGCGCAGCTTTATTTACAGCGCGCCTGTCGTGAAACAGACTACCTGGCTCGTCTGGTCGGACAATTATTGCTGCTCGCCAAAGCTGATGCCGGACAGTTGCGGGTCTATCCTCAAGCTGTCTCAGCCGTGGCAATCGCCCAAGAATGTCTCTATCGAATGCAGCCTTTCGCCACTCAAGCCGGGTTAGAACTGGTACTTCACGACACTTCTACGAAAGCCCCTGTCTGGGTTGATCCAGAATTGACCGGACAAGTCGTTTTGAATTTACTCGACAATGCCATTAAGTATGCGCCTGAGAGCAAAGTCATTAGCCTCAAAGTGCTGCCTCCCCTTGAAACCGACCAGCAGCGCTATGTTCCCCTTCAGATTCAAGACCAGGGTAAAGGTATTGAAACCAATGTCCTGCAACGGCTGACAGAACGTTTCTATCGGGGTGACAATGCCCGTCCTAGGGGTGGAATGGGATTGGGATTGGCGATCGCTCAGCAGGTCTGTCAATTTCAAGGCGGCAGAATGCAAATAGAGAGTCAGTTGGGGAAAGGAACCATTGTCACGCTGCTTTTACCTATTGCCACATGAAATCAAACGTTCAGCACGATACACAAGCTCTGTAACTTCTTTGAGAAGTTGCAGAGCTTGCTTTAAAGAGAATTAAGTCAGACTGAAATCGCTAGTGGTGAAATTATTCAAGCTGGCGATGCCAGACTCTCCCGATTGATTGGTTAGATTTGCCAGAATACTGATATTGCCTCCATTTGCAAGGTCTTGAGAGTACACCAAGCGGTTAATTCCTAGCGTTGTGTTGAAGTAAACGAATACGCCCTCTTTAGCCGTGATAGTAGGGTTGTTAGCGATAGCACGAGCCGCCGTTGCTGCATTAATAAAGGGATCAAGTTGGATGATAAAGTTACCATCTGCGGCAATCTGAGTCGTCACTCCCTTCTGAAAAGTTAGACTATTGATGTTCAAGTCTTTAGCATTGAAGACGAACTGATCCTGACCGATCGCGTAATCCGTAATGACATCAGGCTGATTCACAAATTGAATGCCCGTTGTTCCTGCAGGAATTGGAGTAGCACCTGCAAAAACATCGCCTGCAAAGACGAAAGCATCTGCACCGCTGCCGCCTGTGAGCGTGTCTGCTCCTCCTGCACCACCCACTAGCACATCTCTGCCATCGCCTCCCAAGAGGCTATCGTTACCCGTTCCTCCATCTAGAAAATCTCTCCCCTGATCACCCTGGAGTTGATCGTTGCCCTCTTCACCCAACAAGAAGTCGTTACCTTGCCCGCCAAACACCTGATCGTTATTTTGCCCCCCCAGCAAGACATCGTTGCCTCGACCGCCAGAGATGCGATCGTCCCCAGCTAAACCTAAGATGACATCGTTACCAGATCCCCCATTCAAACTATTGCTGCTAGCATCCTTTACTAAAATTTCATCCAAAAGGCTTTGGATTGCTTTTGTACGGCTTACACGAACCTGTCCTAGCTTTGTCATATCTAGCTCCTCATGGGTCTCAAAACTTGACGTGGAGTTGGGTTAGCTTTGAAAGCTAGGACAAGCTTGCGTGAAAGGTTTTAAAAATGTATGAAAAATTTCAGTACAGGACAAAAGCTTGCAAAAGGATAGCAGGAGGGGTTTTGATGAGAATTACCACATTTGATATCAATCCCCAGGCACCAGATTACTCTAATCCAACAAGCATTGCAGCTCTATTCGGGTTAGCACGGGGCAACAAAAGCTTGCAAACCTACTGCAAACCCTATGCGCTGAACTGGCGCTATCAGCCTACAGGAAAAACCTATGAAACGATGCCGCTCCCTACACATGAATATAAGGTACCCCATGCGCTGAATTGGCGCTATGCCAATCGCTGTTCAATAGATTACACCTGGATACTTGCGGCAACTGTAGAAGGGATGAGGCTTGAATTTTCTAGAGTTCAGCACAGAGGTTGCATCTCCCTCAATCTCTCTAATCTAGAATTTACTTGGTAAAGTACCACTATTACTCAAAAGCTCCATGAGGGTCGAATGGTGATTCGTCCTTACCTAAACTTACTCATCTTATTGATGGATTTCCTATGAAACTGCTCAACAAACGATTGAAGAAGCAGCGCCCCTATCCTCGCGTCCACATCAAAGTTGAGGATGGACGGTTTCAGATTGCTGGGCTAAACCAGTGGTACTCCTACTGGCGTGATCCCTACCACATGCTGCTAACGGTTCCCTGGTCTGCTTTCGTTGCCCTAATCTGGCTATCCTATGCTGGGACAAATGCGATATTTGCGATCGCTTACTTGGCTGGCGGAGATTGCATTGCCAATGCTCGACCTGGTTCGTTTATTGATGCCTTTTTCTTCAGTGTGCAAACGCTTGCCTCAATTGGCTATGGCGCCATGTACCCCAAGACATTCTATTCCAATACAATTGTCACGATCGAAGCCATGACAGGTCTAATTGGCATTGCTCTGTTAACAGGGCTAGCCTTCGCTCGGTTCTCCCGTCCGACTGCACGGGTTGTCTTTAGTAAGGTAGCCGTGATTACTGCCTATGACGGCGTTCCAACCTTGATGTTTCGGACTGGAAACAAGCGCCGTAACCAGATTTTGGAGGCTCAGCTCCAAGTCTATCTCATGCGCAATGAGGTTAGCGCAGAAGGACAATCCATGCGGCGGTTTCATGACTTGCAGCTAACACGAAGCCGCACGCCTAGCTTTACGCTCAGCTGGACAATCATGCATCCGATCGATGAAAATAGCCCGCTCTATGGAGTCACAAACGAAATGTTAAAAACTCAGCAAGTGACGATCGTGGCTTCCCTCAGCGGACTTGATGAAACCGTGATGCAGGTCATTCATGCCCGCCATATCTACGCTGCCCAAGATGTACTGTGGAACAACAGGTTTGTCGATATTTTCCACGACACCCAGGATGGACATCGCTACCTGGATTACAACTGCTTTCACAGCGTTGTCCCGCTAGAGTAAAGGCAGCTACTCTGCTAATTCACACGGTTCGCTCTCATCAGATATTGGCTTGACTACGACGCGCCCATTCTCAACGACCGTGCAGGTCTTCGATACGACTGGGCTGCATACATCTGGCGTATTCTTCACCCGATTGCAGTGCTGGAGAGTCTGCCGCTGTTGGCTTAGCACTATGACGCAACAGCTAGAGTTTACTATCATAAAGACGTTATTCAATCTATATTCATTATCCCTCTACAGCAGAACTAATACTAGAGGAGAACCGAATTGTTTTTGGTAGGGGTGCATCGCCAGGTGACACGGATCAACCCAACTTATTATTTTCAAGCAGCAACCGTGCCAGACTTGGCAAAGCCTCGCCATAGACGTGAACCGATCGCTCTAACAACTGGTACTTTAAAGCTTGCAGTGCGCTGAAACCCAATTCCCTCGCTGAGGCAAGCGACGACCACGACTATACCTAGCTTTACCCAAAGTGCGTAAGAGTCGCTATTTATGCGTAGGTAATCTTCAGCATCTAGATATTACGAATAGCTAATCAGGCAGAGCTTTGATATCTAGCAGGAGTGACTTTAGAGACTCAAGTTGCCAGAACAATATTTTTTGGAGGTCATTGATGGAATGTAATCGTTCAAGGGGTTGACAAATCGTAATTGAGAAAATGAGAGGTAACTGAT